>CBFGQE010000596.1:0-2521 GCA_965650815.1 uncultured bacterium | reverse complement strand
CGCCGCCATTCTCGGCTGGCCGATTGTCCGGAATTCCCTCGCCGATCTCCGCCGCGGCTCCTTCGGGATCAACGAGCTGGTCAGCCTGGCCGTTGTGGCGTCGTTCGCCACCGGCGACTACCGCACTGCCGGCATCGTCGCCTTTTTCATGCTGGTCGGCGAAATCATCGAGACCCGCACCGCCGCCGGAGCGCGCGCGGCCATCGAATCCCTCGTCCGCCTCACGCCGGCCAAGGCCCGCCGCTTGCTGGACGGAGCGGAAGAGGAAGTGCCGGCCAGCGCGCTCGCGGTCGGCGACGTCATCCGGGTCCGGCCCGGGGACAATATCGCGGCCGACGGCGTCATTCTCTCCGGCTCCGGCGCGATCAATGAGGCGAGCATCACCGGTGAATCGTTGCCGGTGGAGAAGGGCGCGGGCGACGAGGTCTTCGCCGGCGCGGTCAACACCACGGGCGTGTTGGAAGTCCGCGTCACCCGCGCGGGTGCCGACACCACGCTGGGCCGGGTCCGCGATCTGATCCTGGCCGCCGAGCAGACCAAGCTGCCGGTCATGCGCCTGATGGACCAATACATCGGCTACTACGCGCCGCTCGTCCTCGCCGTCTGCGCGCTGGTCTGGATGTTCACCTACGACCTGAACCGCGTGATCAGCGTCCTCGTCGTGTCCTGCCCCTGCGCCTTCATCTTGGCCACGCCGTCGGCGATGGTTGCGGCTCTGGCGGCCGGGGCGCGCCTTGGCATCCTCATCAAGAACATCGGCGACATCGAACTGGCCGCCCGCATCAACGCCATTGTCTTCGACAAGACCGGCACCCTCACCACCGGCCGCCTGGCCGTTTCCCGCCTGCAACCCGCCGAGGGCGTCGCTCCGGCGGAGCTGCTCCGGTGGGCGGCGGCCGCCGAGCGGTTCAGCAGCCATCCCGTCGCGCGCGCGGTCCTGCGGCTGGCCGAAGAGGCGGGTTTGGTGCTGCCCGACGCGCATGAGGTCAAGGAAACCGCCGGACGAGGCGTGCGTGCGGTGGTGGACGGGGGAGTCGTCCGCATCGGCCGGGCCAACTGGCTGGTGGAAGAAGGCGTGGACGGCGGATTCCAAGCCTCCGTGGATCTGCGCGAGGCGGAAGGGCACAGCCTGCTCTTCGTGGCCCGCGACGGCCGTTTCGTCGGCTGGATCGCGCTGCGGGATCAGACACGCGACGAAGCCGCTCTGGCCTTGGCCGAGCTCAAGGAGATGGGCATTCGCCGCATCGCCATGGTCACCGGGGATCGGCGCGGGGTGGCCGAACGGGTCGCCCGCGAGATCGGCGTTGAGGAGATCGCCGCCGAATGTCTGCCGCAGGACAAGGTGGAACAGGTCCGCCTCCTCAAGGCTCGCAGCCTCCGCGTCGCCGTGGTGGGCGACGGGGTGAACGACGCGCCGGCCCTGGCGGCGGGCGACATGGGCATCGCCATGGGCGCGGCCGGCAGCGACGTCGCGATCCATTCCGCGACGATCGCCCTGATGAACAGTGATCTGAAGCGCCTGCCCTTCCTCATCCGCCTCTCGCGCGAAACGCGGAGCGTGATCCGGCAGAACTTCCTCATCGGCCTCGTCTTCATCGTTGGCGGCCTGGTCACGGCGGCCCTGGGTTGGTTGAACCCCATCGTGGCCGCCATCCTGCACAACGCCGGCTCGATCATCGTGGTCTTCAACAGCGCCCGCCTGGTCCGGGAAGGGGAGGAATTCAGCCCGTTCGTCGCCCAGGCGCGGGAAACAGCCGGGGAAGCGGTGCCAGCGCGTCCTGCTCTGAGCCCGGTTCAGGCCTAGCTCGGCTTTGCCTTTGGCGGCCGGAGCGTCCAGTCTTCCGGCCGAGCCAGCTATGAGCAGCGAAACAAACCGTCAGAACTGGGCCTTGGCGCAGTGCGAAGCCCAGGGGCTCCGGATGACCGAAGCCCGGCGCAAGATCGTCGCCTTTCTCGCCGCCCATCATGGCCCGGTGAACCTGGAGCAGATCGGTTCCGCGCCGGAAATGGCCGGGGTCTGCGACCAAGCGACGCTCTGGCGGACCATGACCGCGCTGGAGGAGATCGGCGTGGTCCGCCGCGTGAGCCTCAAGAGCAAGATGGCCCACTACGCCCTGGCCACGCCCGAGGAGCACCACGACTACCTCGTCTGCCAGGATTGCGGCACCGTCTCCGAACTGCCCCATACCAAAACCCTCGACGCCCTCCAGCGCGAGATCACCAAGACCAAGGGCTTCCGCTTCGACCGCCACGAAGTGGAGATCTACGGCACCTGCCCCGACTGCCAGGAAGATCCGAAGTGAGGCGCGGCCCTTTCCTCACGCGGGGCTCAACGCCTTCACCGTCGCTTCGAGGCTGGCGACATCGGCCACGTTGTGGACGGTGGCGAACTTGTCGATGCGCTTCATGAAGCCGCTCAGCGCGGTGCCGGGCCCCAGCTCGATGAACCGGGTGAAGCCGGCCGCCAGCATCTGGCGCATGGACTCTTCCCAGAGCACGGGCGACGTCACCTGCTGGACCA
>CBFGQE010000595.1:0-2526 GCA_965650815.1 uncultured bacterium | reverse complement strand
TCGTCGATCGTGATCTGGCGCGCGTTGCGCCATTGGCCGTGGCCGTCGAAGAAGAGCAGGTTCGGCCCTTTGCCGTGGCGGGTCGCGGCGACGCGGCGGTCGCCGCTCAGGCCGGACGTCGGCGTTTGGTAGGGCAGGTGGCTGCGGCTCCACACGTCGTTCAGTGTGCTGTCGTAGCCCGACCCGAGAGCGGTGATGACGGGTCGCCAAGTCCCGTTTTCGTTGTCGGCGATGTAGATCGTGTCCGATGGCTGCTGGAAGCGGGAGAGCTTGGTCGCGCCGTGTTGTTCGCCGCCGGAGGTGTCGGTCGCGCTGTTGAAGCGCCACGCGTTGACCACGTAGCCGATGAGCTGGCGTTTGTCCGGATGCGCGGGGCAGGCGAGCACTTTGGCCATGCGGAAGTTGGTCGCGGAGCTGGCCCCGAGGTTCGGCGAAAGCACCTGCCACCAGATGGGATTGTTGCCGCGCGGGATGCGGTCGCCGTGGTCCTCGGCGTAGAGCAGGAGCGCCACGCCCATGTTGCGGAGATTGCTCAGGCAATTGGTCTTCAAGGCCGCGCCCTTGGCCCGGCTCAACGCGGGCAGGAGCATTCCGGCAAGGATGGCGATGATCGCGATGACGACCAGCAGCTCGATGAGCGTGAAGGCTCGGGCGTGTTTCCGGGGCGACATGGCGTGTCGGCTTGGATCGGGGTTGGGGAAGCGGAAGCAGTCTCGGCGACGCGGCGAGGGCGGCAACCTTTTTGTCCGGGGGCGGGAGTGGGCGTTTGGCAGTTCGGACGAACCCACCCCTGGTCCCTCCCAGGAGGGGATAAGGCAGGACGTCATTCGGCCATCGGATGCGCGTGCCCAGTTCCCCTCCTGGGAGGGGCCAGGGGTGGGTTGGCCACTTGGTCTGAAACCGCCCTTCCTCCCGTCCGAAAAGTCCTTTGCCCGCCTGTCGGTGCTGCGCCACGCTTTGGCCATCATGAAACTCCCCGCCAACCTCGAAAAAGCCCTCAACGACCAGATCAACCTCGAGTTCCAGTCCGCCTACGCCTACCTCGGCATGGCGGCCTACTTCGAGCACACCGCGTTCAGCGGCTTCGCGGAGTGGATGAAGCTCCAGGGCCAGGAAGAGCTCGGCCACGCGAACAAGTTCTTCAGCTACGTGGTGGATCGCGGCGGCAAGGTCACGCTCCAGGCCATCCCGCAGCCCAAGTGCGAATTCAGCGGACCGCTCGAAGCCTTCAAGGCCAGCCTCGGCCACGAGCAGAAGGTCTCCGCCGCCATCTGCGGCCTCTACGAACTGGCCACGGCGGAGAAGGACTTCGCCACGCTGTCGTTCCTCAAGTGGTTCCTCGACGAACAGGTGGAGGAGGAGAAGACCGTGGGCGACATGATCGTGAAGCTGGAGTTCGTGGGCGACAACCGCAACGGCCTCTACCAGATCGACAAGCTCGCCGCGAAGCGCGCCGCGGCCGACGACGGGGGCGAGTGACGCCCTGATCGCTCCTGCTTCCAGGCACACCGCCGCCGGGAGAACCTCGGCGGCTTTTTCATGCCCGCGATCTCCGGCGCTTCGACGCCGTGGCGCGATGCCGGTCTTCCGGGCAACGAGGCGGGAGGTCCCGTTCGGTTCCGCTGAAACACCTTGGCTGCGGGCGAATCTCCGGGAGGAAACCCGTTGCCCGCCGCTTTTCGCCGCGCACACTCGCGGCATGACCCGCCGCCAATTCCTCGCCACCGGAGCCTTGGGCCTTGCCGCCGCGCCCCGACTGTTCTCCGCCGAACCTGCGTCCGTGCCGAACAAGCTGATCGCCTTCACCAAGCCGTTCGACACCTTGAGCCCCGAGGCGACGGCGGATCTGGTGGCGGACGTGGGTTGGGACGGCGTGGAATTCGCCATCCGGAAGAACCGGGGTCACGTGCAGCCAGAGAAAGTGGAGGACGATCTGCCGCGCTACGTCGAGGCGCTGAAGAAACGCGGCAAGGAGATCACCATCGCCACCACCGAGATCACGGCGGTGAATCCGCTGAACGAGCGCGTGCTGCGGGCGGTGGCCAAGGCGGGCATCGGCACCGTGCGGCTGGGTTTCTTCCGCTACGCGAAAAACGAGTCGCCGGACCGGCAGCTCATCGAGGTGGGCTCACGCTTGAAGGAGCTCGCGGCGTTGGGGGGCGAATTGGGGCTCAAGGTGGGGTTCCAGAACCATTCCGGCGCGGACTATGTGGGCGGCGGAATCTGGGATGTCTGGCCGTTGCTCCGCGATCTGCCGCAGATCGGTTACTGCTTCGACATCGGCCACGCGTCCATCGAGGGCGGGCTTTCCTGGCCGACGGAGGCGCGGCTCACGCGGCCGAAATTCACCGCCGTCTATGTGAAGGATTTCCTCTGGGAGAAGCGCGCGGATCGCTGGGCCTCCAAGTGGGTGCCGCTGGGGCAGGGGATGGTGAATCCGCAGTTCTTTCAGTGGCTCAAGGAGACGAGCTACACCGGCCCCATCTGCCAGCACCACGAATACGACCACGGCAAGGACGACGTGCT
>CBFGQE010000594.1:0-2528 GCA_965650815.1 uncultured bacterium | reverse complement strand
GACAACGGAATGGCGCAACCCACGCCCGGAACCGACGGGGTGGTGACGGGGTTTCCAGCGGCCAATGCCTCCAGGACTTCGGCCAGTTCCCGGCGCGTAGGCGAGGCGCGTTCGACGCCGAAGGATGCGAACCGGTCGTCGATCCGGCCGTGATAGACGAGGCGTCGTGCGGCATCGAGCACCGCTACCTCGGGCGTGACCCGCACCCGCGCGGCCTTGGCCAGGGAAGCGTCTCTGTCCCGCAGCGCCGGACCTTCCAGCCGATGCTCGGCGAGCTGGCGGCGGATCGCTTCCGACGGCTCGTCGGTGCGGGGATAGACCATCCAGAAACCCACGTCCCGCGCGGCAAAGGCATCCCGCAACCGCCGCAGCTCCGGCGCATAGCCGTTCGAGACCGGGCAATCCGTCCGCAGGAAGACGAGCACCACCGCCCGGTTCGTCGCGAATGGATCGACCGTTCCGCCGTCCAGATCCCGGAAAACCACGCCGTCCCATGCGCCGTCCCGCGCCTCCGGTCCCGGTCCGCAGCCCACAGCCAACGCCGCTAGCATCGCCACGACCAGCCCAAGCCCGGCGGCGGCCCGGCGGTTGGGATTCCATGCGGAGCGGACGGCGGTTCGCGATGTGGTCTCGGCGGTCAAGGGCTTGAGTCCCGAACAACTGCCGCCGGATCACTGGAAAGTCGAGCCAGCGAGCGAAATGTTCCGCGCCGCCGCTTCTTCAAACAAAAAGCCGGAAGGCGCGACGCACCTTCCGGCTCTTGACCCGGGCTCCACTCACTTCGGCAGCACCACGGTGTCGATCACGTGGATCACGCCGTTGCTCGCCGCCACGTCCGCCGTGGTCACGTTTGCGCCGTCCACGGAGACCTTGCCGCTCCAGGCCTTCACGTCGAGTTCCTTGCCGTTCACGGTCTTGACCTTGCCGCTCTTCACGTCGGCGGCCATCACTTTGCCGGGGACGACGTGGTAGGTGAGGATGCCCGCGAGCTTCTCCTTGTTCTCGGGCTTCAAGAGCGATTCGAGCGTCCCAGCGGGCAGCTTGGCGAAGGCGGCGTCCGTGGGGGCGAAGACCGTGAACGGTCCCTTGCCCTGGAGCGTCTCGACCAACCCGGCGGCCTTCACGGCGGCGACGAGGGTCTTGAAGCTGCCGTTCTCGGACGCCACGGCCACGATGTCCTTGGCGTCGGCGGCCGTCGCCTTCACGGCGGCGGTGGTCATGGAAAAAGCCGTCAAAGCGGCGACTGCGAGGGTGCGAAGTGTCTTCATGTCTCTGATTGTGTTCAAGTTGCGGTTGCTTCGAGGCATCGGATAGTCCGCGCCTTCGTGCCCGGAAGGTTGTTGGCCAAAGTCCAATGTCAAATTTGTGTCTATGGTTTGTTTAATATCGCTCTTCGTCTTCCTCCTCCTCTTCGTCTTCGTCCTCGTGTTTCAGCCGGAAGATGAGAACGAAGGAGAAGATGAAGATGAGGAGAACGAGGACGAGAACGAGAAGGAGCAGCGCACCCCATCACCATCGCCCGTCCAGTCCCCGCAACTTCCAACTCGCCTGCCCATGCCTCGCTGACTAGCGTCCCCGACCCGCAATTTTTTGCGCCCTTGGCGCCTCCTTGCGGCCCAAAACGAATTTCCAGTCCCATGATGACCAGCAGCCAGATCCGCCAGTCGTTCCTCGACTTCTTCAAGTCGAAGCAACACACCCTCGTCCCCTCGTCGTCCCTCATGCCGGACAGCCCCAACCTGCTGTTCACCAACGCCGGCATGAACCAGTTCGTCCCCATCTTCCTGGGCGAACGCAAGGCCGACGTCTCCAAGTGGGCCGGCGCGATCCCCTCGCTCGATACCCGCGCCGCCGACACCCAGAAGTGCATCCGCGCCGGCGGCAAACACAACGACCTCGACGACGTCGGCCTCGACACCTACCACCACACCTTCTTCGAGATGCTGGGGAACTGGTCCTTCGGCGACTACTTCAAGAAGGAGGCCATCGACTGGGCCTGGGAACTCGTCATCGAAGTCTGGAAATTCCCCGCCCAACGCGTCTACGCCACCATCTACCAGCCGAACAAGGCCAAGAACGACCCCGCCGACCGCGACCAGGAAGCCTGGGAACTCTGGGCCGCGAAGTTCCGCTCCGTCGGCCTCGATCCCGACATCCACATCGTCAACGGCGGCAAGAAGGACAACTTCTGGATGATGGGCGAGACCGGCCCCTGCGGTCCCTGCACCGAGATCCACGTCGATCTCCGTCCCGGCCCTCGCGAGACCAGCGTGGAGGAACAGAAGGTCGGCGCGACGCTCGTCAACGGCTCCGACGCCCGCTGCATCGAGATCTGGAACAACGTCTTCATCCAATACAACGCCAACCCCGACGGCACCTTCACCCCGCTGCCCGCGCAGCACGTGGACACCGGCATGGGCTTCGAGCGCGTCACCAGCATCATCCAAGGGACGAAGGGCCTGACCGACTTCCAGAACGCCAAGATCTCCAACTACGAGACCGACATCTTCCGCCCCATCTTCGACGAG
>CBFGQE010000593.1:0-2529 GCA_965650815.1 uncultured bacterium | reverse complement strand
TGGCCCCGACCTGGTTGTGCAGGTGCTCCACAATGGACCAGGCCAGGCTGAGACCGTCGAAGGTGCTCGTGCCGCGCCCGATCTCGTCGAGGATCAGCAGGCTGCGGCGGGTGGCGTTGTTCAGGATGTTGGCCGTCTCCGTCATCTCCACCATGAAGGTGGACTGCCCGCGCGACAGATCGTCGCTGGCGCCGATGCGGGTGAAGATGCGGTCCACGAGGTCGATCCGCGCCTGCTTGGCGGGGATGAACGAACCGGTGTGGGCGAGCAGCGTGAGCAGCGCCACTTGGCGGATGTAGGTGCTTTTGCCCGCCATGTTGGGGCCGGTGATGAGCGCGATCTGGGGACCGGCAGGCGGGGGCGCCTGCCGCACGGTCACAGGCGATGGCGCCTGTGCCACTTCGGCGGGAGCGGCGGCTCCAACCGTTGGGGCGGCTGCTTCCAAAGCCACATCGTTCGGCACGAAACGCTCTTCGGACTGCTGTTGTTCCAAGACCGGGTGGCGGCCGTCGGTGATCTCCAGCACGCCGTCGTCGCCGATCTCGGGCCGGATGTAGTCGAAGAGCCGCGCGGTCTCGGCGAAGGAACCCAGCACGTCGAGCTGAGCGAGCGCGGCGGCCGTGGTCTGGATGGCGTTCAGCTTCGCCAGCACCGTTTCGCGGACGCGCTGGAAGATCTCGAACTCCAGCTTGGTCGCCCGTTCCTCGGCGCCGAGGATCTTGCCTTCCATTTCCTTCAACTCGGGCGTGATGAAACGTTCGCCGTTGGCCACGGTCTGTTTGCGGACGTATTCGACCGGCACCTTGTCGAGGTTGGCCTTGGTGATCTCGATGAAGTAGCCGAAGACGGAGGTGAACCGGACCTTGAGCGAAGGAATGCCGGTGCGCTCGATCTCCCGCTGCTGGAGCTGCGCCACCCAGTCCTTGCCGCCGCGCGTGGCGTCGCGCAGTTCGTCGAGCGAGGCGTCGAAGCCGTCGCGGATCAAACCACCTTCCTTCAGCGCCAACGGCGGTTCGTCCGCGATGGCGCGGGCGATGAGATCGACGAGATCGGGCTGCTCTTCCACCTGCATCAACAGGTCACCCAGCAGCGGCGTCGATGGAATGGCGCCGACGATTTCCCGCAGCTCCGGCAACCGCTCCAAGGCCAGTCGCAACGCCAACAGATCACGGGCGTTGCCGGAGCCGAAGGCCAGCCGGCTGATCGTCCGCTCCAGATCACGCACTTCCTTCAAACTGATACGGAACCGCTCCATCGGCTCCGGCGCGTTCAACCAGGCTGCAACCGCTTCCTGGCGACGCTCGATGCCCTCCACGCTCGACAGCGGCTGGGAGAGCCAATCGCGCAACCGACGCGCGCCCATCGGCGTGACCGTGCGGTTCAACGCGCCGTAGAGGCTGGTGTTGCGCGGCGCGTCGTGCCGCTGCGGCTCCAGCACTTCGAGATTGCGCAGCGCGATGCCGTCGAGGGCGAGGAAGTCGAGGCGCTCGTAAAATTGCAGGCGCGTCAGCGGCGACACGTCGCGGCGGAGATTCTGGCTGAGATAGTGCAGCACCGCGCCGGCCGCGCCCGTGGCGACGTGGCGGTCCTTCAGGCCGAAGCCGTCGAGCGAGGCCACCTTAAACTGCTCCCGCACGGTGAAGACCGCCGTCTCGGGCGCGAAGGTCCAGTCATCGTAGCCCGTGGTGATCGATTGGCCGGCCGCCAGCAGCGCCTTCAGCGAACCGTTCTCCGCCGGGTAGATGATCTCGGCCGGGCGAACGCGCTCCAGCTCGGTCATCAAGGCCGCTTCGCCTTCGATCTCCGTGGCCTTGAAGTCGCTGGTGGTGAGATCGACCAGGGCGAGGCCGAAGCGTTTGCCCGAGGCGTGGACGGCGGCGAGGAAGTTGTTCCGCTCGGCGGCGAGCATCCGTTCGTCGAAATGCGTGCCGGGGCTGAGGATCTGGGTGACCTCGCGTTTCACCAGTTGGCCGGGCTTGGCCTCCTCCACCTGGTCGCAGATGGCGACCTTGCGGCCGGCGCGGAGGATGCGGGCGATGTAGCCGTTGGCCGCATGGAAGGGGATGCCGCACATCGGCACGACGCCGCGTTTGGTCAGGGCCACGTTGAGCACCCGGGAACCTTCCTGGGCGTCCTCGAAGAACATCTCGTAGAAGTCCCCGAGACGGAAGAGCAGCAGGGCATCCTTCGGCAGCTCGCCCTTGATGCGGCGATACTGCGCCATCATGGGCGTCAATTGGGGTTCGGCTGCGGACATCTGGGCGCGGATTCTTCCGGCCCGAGACGGGATGAACAGGACATTTTCCGGGGAAGACAGACCGAGCGCCCCCGCGAGCGGCGCTCAGGCTTTGGGGGAAGACGGGCGGGGGGCTTTGGAACGGCCTTTCCCGGGCTTGGACCGGAGGCTTGGGCGCACCTCCACCTCGAACGCGTCCTCGACCCAGCGCGACAGCAGGAGCGGCCGGGCATAGGTGAAGAGATTCGCCGCCGGAAGCGGCTGCGCGGGGTTCGGATGGATCTGCGGTTCCA
>CBFGQE010000592.1:0-2529 GCA_965650815.1 uncultured bacterium | reverse complement strand
TCGCGCCCGAATTCACCCGGCGCTTCGTGGAGAAGACGCGCGAGTATCTCTGCGGTGATCCGTGGGACGAAGCCACGCGCGTCGGCACGGTGATCGACGAAGCCTCGGCCCAGAAGCTGGAGAGCGCTGTGGCGGATGCGGTCATGGCCGGGGCCAAGGTGCTCTGCGGCGGCCAGCGCCGGGGCGCATTGCTCCAGCCCACCGTGATCGCCGACGTGCCGCGGGATTGCCGGATGGTCTGCGAGGAGAGCTTCGGTCCGCTCGCGCCCATTCTCACCGTGCGCGATCTGGACGACGCCATCGCCTTGGCCAACGGCACGGCCTACGGCCTTAGCGCCGGCGTGGTGACGACGAACCTCCAGCACGCGCTGAAAGCGGCGAAGCAGCTGCGTTGCGGCACGGTGAACCTCAACGAAGTGCCCGGATTTCGCAGCGAGAGCAGCCCCTTCGGCGGCATCAAGGACAGCGGCCTCGGGGTGAAGGAAGGCGTGGTCGAGGCGATCAAGGCCTACAGCTTCGTGAAGACGTTCAGCTTCCCATGGTGATGAGACGGCCCCTCACCCGACCTTCGGCCACCCTCTCCCCATCCGATGGGGAGAGGGCCGGGGTGAGGGGCTTCTCCCGGCTTCCCCATTTCTCTTCCGCTGTCGTCTTACTTCTCCCCCAAAAACCCTCCGTGCCCGGACCCTGAATCATCCCCATGACCTCGAACGAAAGCCCCGATGTATTGGTTCCGCGTTCGAAGGCATGGCTCTTCGTCGGCACGTTGGTGCTCGGCTACATCGGCATCTACCTCTGTCGAAAAAACCTTTCCGTGGCCGTGCCGCTCATCCAGGAGGCGTTCAAGGTGGGCAAGGCGGAGGTGGGCGTCGTGGCGTCGATCAGCACGCTGGCCTATCTCGCGGGCAAGATCCTGCTCTGCCCGCTGGTGGACCGGGTCGGAGGACGCACCGGCTTCCTCGCCGCGCTGTTGCTGGTGGCGCTGTTCGGCGCCTTGGGCGCGCTGGCCCCGAGCCTGTTTGTGCTGACGGTGGTCTACAGCTTCAACCGCTTCTTCGGCGCGGCGGGTTGGGGCGCGATGGTCAAGCTGGTGCCCGATTGGTTTCCCGCCCGCAGCATGGCGGTGGCGATGGGCGTGCTCAGCCTCAGCTTCGTGCTTGGAGGCGTGCTGGCGTCCATGCTGGCGGGAGTGATCGTGAAGCAGTTCCACACCTGGCAGGCGGTGATGGGTTTGCCGTCCATCGTGCTGCTGGTCTTCGTCGGCATCTCCGCGCTGATCCTGCCGAAACGGTCGGCGAGCAAGGCCAAGGAGCAAAAGGCGGGCGAAGCGAAGACCGCGTGGAAAAGCTATTTCCGGCTCTTCGCCAACGGCCAGTTCCTCGTGGTCTGCGCGCTCAGCTTCACGCTCACGTTGATGCGCGAGACCTTCAACACCTGGACGGTGGACTACCTGCACACGTTGGAAGGCGGCAACGCGACGATCACCGAGGCGGCCTTTCTTTCCACGCTGTTCGACGGCCTCGGCGTCGTCGGAATTCTCGGAATGGGCTGGCTCTACGGACGTCTCCAACCGGGCGCGCGCCGCTGGACCTTGTGCGGCATCCTCGTCGCCTTGGGCGGAGTGCTGCTGTCGCTTCCGGCTCTGGGGGCGATGGGCATCGTCTGGGCTGCTGCTGCGGTCGGCGTCGTGGGGTTGTTGGTCTATGGTCCCTACAGTCTCCTGGCCGGCGTGCTCTCGGTGGAGGTCCAAGGCAAGGAGCAAGCCGCCACCGTGTCGGGTTTGGTCGATGCCGCAGGCTACCTCGCGGGCGTGGTGTCAGGCTGGGGCTTCGGCCGCCTCGTGGACCTCTACGGCTACGACACCGGCATGAGAACCCTCGCGTTGCTGATGGCGCTGTCCGGCGGGCTCTGCCTGCTGCTCTATCGGCGAAAAGCTCATCCCGAAACGACGGATTGAGCCGGTGTGGTCAACGTTTGGTTTGATCAGCCACCCATGTCGAAACGGTTTCGACCACCTCTCGGGAAACAGGTCGTTGGCCTCCGGAGTTTGCCGATGTGGAATTGATCGAGGCGCCTTGGAACTCGTGGTCCAAGCCCGGGAGTTCGAGGAGCTTCACCCGCGCATTGCCGCCCGCCTTCAGTTCGGCGGCGATGCTGGCGAGGTTCTCCTTCGCGGAGACCTGGAGGTCTGCCAAGCCGTGCAACGCGAAGACCGGGCAGCGGATCTGGCGCAGCGCGGGGCGCGGATCGTAGGCGAGGTAGTGCCGGAAATGGGCTTCGCCCGCCTGCTTCGAAAATTGTTCCGCCACTTCGTCGGAAAGACCCACTTGGCTCCGCTCCTCGGCCGTGAACCGGGCCAGGTGATTGGTGGTGATGCTCCGGGCGCGTTGCGTGGCTTCAGCGGTGTCTTTCGCTGCGACGATGTTCTGGAGAAGCTCCCGCTGGAAGGTGGCGAACTTAGCTACCACCGCTTGATCCGCTCCCATCGACAGAACCAGATCTGCGGCCCGCTGAGCCTGCCATTCCCAT
>CBFGQE010000591.1:0-2530 GCA_965650815.1 uncultured bacterium | reverse complement strand
CCGCCGACGCGGTTCGCCGCTTCGGCCAAGCCGGACAGATCCTTCAACGCGGGGGCGTTGGTGTCCGCCGGTTTCAAGAGCGCTTCGACCAACGCTTCATCGGCGCTGATCGCCACATAACCGGCGATGGGCGCGAAGCTGTAGCCTTCGTCGTCGGAAATCTTGGCGCGATGGAGGCGCGCGCCCTCCACGGTGCGGACGGAGACCGATCCGGGCTCGGGGCTCAACGTGTTGGCCAGCACCCGAAGGGCGTTGGCCAATCGACCGGGAGCGGGTGAACCAAGGAGAACGACGCGAGGCGGAAAGAGCAGGGCGTCGAGGGTGTTGGTCGTGGGGAGCGGCTGGTAGAGGACGACGTCGTCGCCCAGGTATTCGAGCAGTTGGCTGCGGAGATCGTAGCCGGGGTCTTCGTCCTTGCCGGCGGCGTCGAGGATGAGGCGGAGAGCGCCGTTGGCGGCGGGTTCGGCTTCCACGACGAAGGCTTCAAGGCCGCTGAGAAGTCCTTTCAGATCGAGTCGGAGGCGCGTGGCGCTCAAGGCGGAGCGGGGCACGAAATCAGGCGGACGGCTTTCCTCGGAGCGGAGTTTGGCGAACTTGGGCAAACCCTCCCGCTGCGCGATGGGCGAGGCGACGGAGAAGTCCAGCAACGTGCCAGAGGAATCGCTCTTGAGCGCGAAGGCGGCGGCCTGAACGGAGGTGAGACCGAGAAAACGGGCGATGGTTTCGGGACGGATCGGAGCTTCCAGCGAAGCGAGCTGTCGGCGCAGCGGAGGCAGCAGACGTTCGCCATCGAGCCAAGCCTGGACCAGGGCGCCGGCAAAAAGATTCGTGCGGACGGAAGCGAAGCGCGGGCGGAGCGCGACGGGACCGGGGTTGGTGGCCGTGTTGCGGTCCAGCACGCGTTCCAACGCGGAGGCGGAGGACGAGAGAAGCAGGAGGGAGCCGGATTGGCCGAGATGCCAAGTGATGGCGTTGGTGCCGGAAGCGACGGCGCGGAAAAGCGGGTTGTCGGGCGTCTGGGCGGTCCAGGTGAAGAAGGGCGTTTCGCGGAGCGTATTCGTGCCGAAGGGACGTTCGCGCTCGGTCCATTCCTTGGTGAGGAAACGCAGGCGCTTCGCGAGCTTGTTGGTCGCGTCACCCACGTCGGCCCAGGCGAGGAGCGCGGGGCGGGCGGCGTTCGTGCCGGTCCAGTCGTTCTGGACCAGAGCCAAGGTCAGCGGGCCGGTGGCCATGTCGGCGAATTCGTCGAGCGGGAATCCGAGCCAGGCTTCCAGCGGCTGGACCACGCCGTTGTCCAGCGAGGAGGCGAAGTGGCTGCGGAACGGCGCCATCGCGGGATCGCGCCAATAGGCGGTGGCCGCGCCGTTGGTCAGCCACGCGCGGAACGCGGGCATATCGGCCACGGTGGCGAAGGCGAGCGTGTCTTCCGGGAGCAGATCCTCCGTGGCGCGGGCGGCGTGCGCGCGTCCGGCCAGGAGACAGAGAACCACCAGCCAAACCGCGGGGCGAAGGTTCCGGATCGAAAACATGCGCGGGAAGCTAGCGGCGGAGCGACGCGGGAACAAGGCGGGTGGATCAGGCCGCGCCGAGCAAACGCCCGTCCTCGATCCGCAGGGTGCGGCCCATCTTGGCCGCGAGGTCGGGGGCGTGGGTCACGACGACGAGCGTCACCTGCTCCTCGCGGTTCAGCTCGGCGAGAAGCTGCGACAGGGCGTCGGCCGAGGCGCGGTCGAGCGCGCCGGTCGGCTCGTCGGCCAGGAGCAGCGCGGGACGGTTGATGAGGGCGCGGACGATGGCGGTGCGCTGGCGTTCGCCGCCGGACATCCGGCCGGGGAGATGGTTCAACCGATGGGAGAGGCCGACGCGATCGAGCAGGTGCCGGGCGCGTTCGACCGTTTCCTTGCCGGGCTTGGCGTGGGCCAGCACGGGCACGAGCACGTTCTCCAGCGCGGTGCAGTGCGGCAGGAGATGGTGCATCTGGAAGACGAAGCCGATGCGGCGGCTGCGCAGCGCGGCCAACTGGTCATCCGACAGGCTGCCGACCTCCTCGCCGTCGATACGGACCGAGCCTCCGGTGGCGCGGTCGAGCGTGCCGATGATCTGGAGGAGCGTGCTTTTGCCGGAACCGGACGGGCCGACGATGGCGGTGGAAGAGCCCGCTTCGAGGACGAGGTCGATGCCGCGAAGCACACGCACCGGGGCTTCGCCGGCGGAGGCGTATTCCTTGGACACCTGGTTCAGCTCGAGGATCGGCTTGGGGCTCGACATGGTGGGAGACGGATAGCATCGGGCCGCGCGGGCACCAAAATAAAACTCGGGGAGCGGCGTCCGGCCGCCATCAGTCGAAGATGACGGTGCGGTTGCCGCAGAGGAAGACGCGGTCCTCGAAGACGAGGCGCAGGGCGCGGGCGAGGACCATTTGTTCCACGTCGCGCCCGGCCTGGGCCAGGTCCTCGGCGGCGTGGGTGTGGTCCACGGGGATGACCTGCTGGACGATGATGGGGCCGGCGTCGAGCTCGTCGGTGACGAA
>CBFGQE010000590.1:0-2534 GCA_965650815.1 uncultured bacterium | reverse complement strand
TCGGCTACTGGGACCCCTACGCGTCCCTCACCGACAACGCGGCCGTAAGCTTCGGGTTGATCGACAACGCACGCGTCGAGATTCCGGCCGTTGCTCCCTTGCTCACGTTGGCCCCGACGAATGTGGCGGTGAAACTCGGGGCGCCCGCGCAGTTCGCGGCGCAGGCCACGGGCACCCCGGCTCCGAGCTTCCAGTGGTTCCAGGACAACCAGCCCTTGCCCGGAGAAACCAACTCGACGCTGACCCGCGCGTCCGTTTGGACCAACCATGTCGGCCACTATGCGGTGGCGGCGAGCAACGTGGCGGGGTCCGCAGTGAGCGATCCGGCGGCGTTGACGGTGATTCCAGGAACCCCAGCCCAATTCTCCGGATTGCTCCCGGTCGAAGGCGGGGCTTGGCGGTTCACCGCCACGGGCGAAGCGGGCAGCCTCTATCTGCTGGAGACGTCCACGAATCTGGTCGATTGGACCCAAGCCGGGGCCGGCGTAGCGACGAACGGGGTGCTGGGCTTCGAGATGTTGCCGGAGACTCCGGGACTTCCGGCCGGTTTTTTCCGCGCACGCTCGTGGCCGTGAGCGGGTCCGGAACCCCACGGCACACAACTCGCTAGGCAGGGGTGGCCGGGTTCGTCCCGGACGCGCATGGCCGACGATCAAGGCGATAAAACAGAGCAACCGACGCAGAAGAAACTCGAAGAATCCTTCGAGAAGGGCCAATTCGCGCGCAGTTCCGAGATCCAGACCGTGGCCGTGCTGTTGGCGGGCGTCACGGCGTTGAGCGCTTCGGGGAAACACACGTGGGAACTTCTTTCCGGGGCGCTCGGCATGTTGGGTCACGTGCATGAGATCACGTTGAGCACCAACGCGATGCAGGAGCAGTTCATCAAGGTCTTCCTGATCTTCGCCGCCTGTGTCGGACCGACGGTCTTGGCGGTGATGCTCGCGGGGGCGTTCACCGGAGCGGCTCAAGCCCGATTCAAGGCGACTCCGGAAGCGTTGGGTTTCCACGTCGAGCGGCTGAATCCGCTGGAGGGGTTGAAGCGGGTTTTCGGCCTGAAAAACGTGATTCCGACCACCGTCGGGGTGGTGAAGCTGACGGTCATCCTCTGGCTCTCCTACTCGGTGATCCACGAGATCCTCGGGCACCCCATCTTTTTCGAGACCGTGGACATGGAAAGAATTGCCGGGTTCATGGGAAGTTCGGCCCTCAAAATTTGCCTGCGGGTCATTCTCGCCCTCGGGGTGATCGCCGCCGCCGACTACGGCTACCAGTGGTGGAAGACCCACAAGGAGCTGATGATGACCAAGGAGGAAATCAAGGAGGAGGCCAAGGGCTCGGAAGGCAATCCCCACGTGAAGGGCAAGATGCGTCGTCGCGCCGCCGCTCTCAGCAAACGCAAGATGATGGCGGAAGTGCCTATGGCGGATGTGATTGTGACGAACCCGGCCCACATCGCCGTGGCCTTGCGCTACGACCGGAAGACGATGAAGGCTCCCAAGATCGTGGCCAAGGGAACGCGTCTCAACGCGCTTCAGATCCGGGAAGTCGCCAAGCAGCACCAGATCCCGATCATGGAGAACAAGGCGCTGGCGCGTATGATGTTCAAGTATGGGAAGGTCGGTGGCGAGATTCCTGCTCAGCTCTATGCCGCCGTGGCGGAAGTGTTGGCCTGGGTCTATCGGGTCAACCCCTACCGCTACTACCGCGAACAAAGCCGCTAAGGCGGCATCCGCTCGATGGCCAAAAAACAATCGTCAGTCGCTCGTCTGCTCGGTCAGGGAGACCTCTTCCTGACCTTCGGCCTTTTGGGGACCGTGCTGCTGATGGTGTTGCCGGTGAGCGCGTTCATGCTGGACGGTCTGCTGGCCATCAGCATCGCGCTCTCGCTGTTGATCCTGCTGGTGATCCTCTATCTGAAGGACCCGTCGGACTTCACCGGTTTTCCCACGTTGTTGCTCTTCATCACGTTGTTTCGATTGGCGCTGAACATCGCGACGACGCGGTTGATCCTGATCGACGGCAACGCGGGCCATATCATCGAGGCGTTCGGAAATTTCGTGGTCCGAGGCAATTACGTCGTCGGCTTGGTCATCTTCGGCATTCTCGTGGTGATCAACTTCATCGTCATCACCAAGGGCGCGGGCCGTATCGCGGAAGTCGCGGCGCGGTTCACCTTGGACGCGATGCCCGGCAAACAGATGGCGATCGATGCCGAGTTGAACGCTGGCGTGATCAACGAAGCGGAAGCCAAGGCGCGCCGGCGCAAAGTGGAGCAGGAAGGCGACTTCTACGGAGCGATGGACGGTGCCAGCAAGTTCGTGCGAGGCGACGCCATCGCGGCGGTGCTCATCACCTTGATCAACGTCATCGGCGGCTTCGCCATCGGCATGGCGCAAAAGGGGATGTCGCTGACGGATGCGCTCCAGCGCTACACCTTGCTCTCCATCGGTGACGGCCTGGTTTCGCAGATCCCCGCGCTGATCGTCTCCACGGCGGCCGGTATCCTCGTGACCCGCGCTTCGGCCAAGGACGAT
>CBFGQE010000589.1:0-2537 GCA_965650815.1 uncultured bacterium | reverse complement strand
TGCGCTACGGCAACCGGGACGGTTGCGGCACGGCAAGCCGGAGGCTTGCGCTACGATCAGGAGGCCCGGTCATGAATCCTGAATCGACCAATCCGCAGGAGGAATTGGAGATCCGAATGGTCGCGCTGCTGCTGGGCGAGTTGTCCGAAGCGGAAGCCGCCGAGCTGGAGGCCAAAATTGCCGCCGATCCGGCGCTCCAAGGGTTGCGCGACCGTTTGGCCGCCACGCTGGGGTTGGTGCGCGAAGCCGCGCTGTCACCGCTCGAAAACAGCGGCGCACCGATGGAAGCAATGAAGCTGTCGGCGGCCAAGCGGGAGAAGCTGCTGGCCACGTTCAAGACCGTGCCGTTGCCTGTCGTCGCGAAGAGTGGGGCGTGGAAACGGTATGCGCCGCTGGGCCTCGCAGCGGCGCTGGTCGGGTTAGTAAGCTTGGCGGTCTTCCGCTTCGGGAAGCTGGGGATGAGCTCGTCGGAGTCGTATGCGCGCAACTATCAAGGGTCGGCGGACCTTGCCCCCGTCCAGTGGGCTGACAGTGAAAAACGCGAAAGCGCAGGCGGGGTCTATCCGGGCAAAGTGGTGGGCTTCGGCGTCACGACCAATGCAGTCGGCGGCGGCTTTGGCCGCACACCAGCCCGTGAATCTTCGGAGCTTGTTCTGTCCTACGACTTCGCCCAACCCGCCGGCGCGCCTTTGCCAACAACGGCTTCGGGGCCGCTGGCCGAGAAGCAGCCAGTTCAACAACCGCTTTCCCGCAACGAGTCCTTGGCCTTCCAGAACGACGGGGCCCAACGGGGCGGACAAGCGGGACAGACGTGGGAGTTCTACGCCAAGGACGCCAATGGCCCGCTGGGCGAATCCTTGGTCGTGGCCGGACAGGTCGATTCGCTGGCGACCGTCAATGGCCCGGCGACGGCCGACGGCACGAAGTCTTTTTTCCGGTCCATCCAGGCCGCCGACACATTGAGCGCGGCCGGTGCTGTGACGGGCGACCGGGCTGCAAGCGCGTCGGCCACTCCGCGCAGCTACTTCGACGACCAGTTGGGGCGGAAGCCCAATGCGGATCTGCCGGTATTGAGCGATCAGCCGATGGCCGGTCGGCTCTTCCGCGAGCCGGCGGTCGCCGGAGTGCCGATCACCGGCTTGGCGGAGGAGTCGGAGTTGAAGCGCACTGAAGCGACGGCCAATCGTTCCCAGCTCGTGTCACAGGCGGAAACCGCATCGCGGTGGTTTGGCGGCTTGGCCGGAGGCGCGCGCGGCGGTGTGGAAGCGGTCTCGGCTCCGGCCAATGTTCCGCCGTCGGACGTTCAGGTTCATGCCCGGTTTTCCGAGATGGCGCAGACGGATGCGAAGTCCGTGGATTTCGACAAGTCCCTGGGCAACGCGGTCCAGCCGAAGGATCTCTTCGGTGATGCGTCCACGGCCGGGAAGTCGGAATCTGTCGCCGGGGTGAACGGCGTGGCGGTCGATGGGCTCCGGGATCTGTCGGCGAAGGCGGATGCAAAGCCGCTCGCGGACGAATCCAGATTCGGTTTCAAGGCAGGCTTGGCGAAGAGCGAAGCGTTGGTGGCCGGGCAGAATCCCGGGGCGGTTTCGCCATCGTCCGCTTCATTGGCTGTCCCGCCTTCGAGAGATGTTTTAGATCGCGTCGGCGAACCCAAGGAACGCGGCGACACGCCGGTTGCGCTGGGGTCGGAGCGGGGAGAGAGATCGCAGGTCCGGGAGATGCAGCGGGACGAAGGCTTGGAACGCGCGAAGAAGCCAACGGACGATCCGGCTCTTCCCAAGCTGGCGAAGAATCTGGCCGAGCGTGAACAGGCGCTGGCCCAGTTGGAGGATCTGGCTCCAGCCAAACAGCAAGCGCCTGCGCCGGTGCCCCAGCCCGAGGTGGCCACGGCGGAGAATGCGTTCTCCACCTTCTCGCTCAATGTCAGCGACGTGTCGTTCAAGCTGGCGGCGGCCAGCCTGGAGCAGGGGCGGATGCCGGAGGCGGCGTCGATCCGGGCGGAGGAGTTTCTCAACGCGTTCGACTATCGCGATCCGCTGCCGATGGACGGCGCGCCGGTGGCCTTCGCGTGGGACCGGGCACGGTCGCCCTTCGAGCACAACCGCGATCTGCTGCGGCTTTCCCTGCGCACGGCGGCGGCGGGGCGGTCGGCGGCGCAGCCGTTGAACCTCGTGCTGTTGCTGGACAACTCGGGCTCGATGGAGCGGGCGGATCGGGTGGGGATTCTGCGCGAGGCGCTGAAGGTCTTGGCCGGGCAGTTGCGGCCGGAGGACCGGTTAAGCGTGGTGACGTTCGCACGGACGGCGCTGCTGCGAGCCGATGGCGTGGACGGGGCGCAGGCTGCGGCGGTCTTCGGGCAACTGGAAGGCGTGGTGCCGGAGGGCGGGACGAACCTGGAGGAGGCGATGGGCGTGGCCTACGCGACGGCGCGGCGGCATTTCCTCGCCCAGGGCGTGAACCGCGTGGTCCTGCTGACGGACGGCGCGGCGAATCTCGGCAACGTGGAGCCCGAATCGCTGAAGCGCGTGGTGGAG
>CBFGQE010000588.1:0-2539 GCA_965650815.1 uncultured bacterium | reverse complement strand
ATGGCCTTGAGCTTCTTGAGCACGTCGAACTCGGATTCCGTGGCGGCGATGGAAAGCGGAGCCTCGGCGCGGATGACGGCCGGGACGGCGTTGTTGATGAGGGCGTCGAGCGAGTTCTGGCCGATGGCTTCCAGCATCCGATTGGTCTCGGCGGGGCTGGGTCCGATGTGGCGGTTCACGAAACGGTCCGGATGGGCGAGATCGCGGGAGGTGGCGGTGTTCAACATCGTCGTCGAATCAGACATTTCGCGAGCGTAGGAGCGGCCGTCTCCAAATCAAGTGCCCGGAACCAGTCGGCCTAGGAGTGTGATCGGGCTAATGGGGAGGATGAGCCGGGCGACTTTCGTCGAGGAAGCGGATTGACCCCGGTCTCGGCGGCACGGCAGGTTTTCGCCGCCAATGGACGCTCTTCCCAGTTTTCTGTTTGCCACGGACGCAAGCTTCTCGCGCCGGAACCCGTCGATGCTTTGGCTGTGGGCTTTGGTGCTGTCCCTCGCGGTTTCCGGCAGCGCGGCCGAACCGCTGGAGCTCTTGTCCGTCCGCCATCCCGCATTGCCCGCATCCGTCGGCGGCAACGGCGACTCGGTCGAGCCCGTGGTGACGCCCGACGGTCGCTTCGTGCTCTTTGCCAGCACGGCGAACAACCTCGTGACGAACGACGACGCCCAGTTCGGGATGGACGTTTTCCTGCACGACCGCGAGAGCGGCCGGACGACGCTCGTGAGCGTGAACACCAACGGCACGGGCGGTGGTGACGGGCATTCTCTTCCCGGCATGGTTTCGACCAATGGACGCTATGTGGTCTTTGAAAGCACCTCGCTCAATCTCGCGCCGCTCAAGACCAACGCGCACGCGGACGTGTTCCTCCGCGACATGGAGACTGGGATGACCCGCCTGATCAGCCGACGTCCGGACGGACGGGGCGGCAACCACGTCTCCCGCCAGCCGGTCATCAGTCCGGATGGTGCGTGGATCGCCTTCGCGAGCGAGGCCTGGGATCTCGTCGCGAACGACACCAACTCGGCTTCGGATGTCTTCCTTCATTCGGTGACGAGCGGAACCTTGGAGCGGATGGGGCCGGCTGTGACGCTGTTTGCATCTGCGGCCCGGATTGGGGCCAGTGAACCGTCCTTCAGCGCGGAGGGGACCAAGCTGCTCTTCGTAAGCGACGCCACCAATCTCGTGGACGGCGTCTCCGCCAATAAAGGCGAACTCTACCTGCTGGATCTCGCCACCCGCGAATTGACCTGGGCCTCCTCAGGCGCGGCCGACCTCGTCTTCACCGACACCAACCGGCTCAACGCGATCACTCCCCAAGGTGCGCTCAGTGCCGACGGACGTTGGCTGGCCTTCCGCACTGGGCTCTTGGACTCGCCGATCAACGCCTGGGTCTTCCACCGCGATCTCCTCGCGGCGGCTCCGGTGGTCGTGACGACGAACTCCCTCCAGCCCCGGTCGCGCCAGGATGAGATTTACGCGCCGAAACTCAGTGCGGACGGCCGCTTCGTCGCCTATGTCGAGGCCGGCGAAACACCCGGCTCCGGTGCGGTCGTGCGCCGTTGGGATGCGCAGAGCGGAAGCTCCGTTCCCGTGAGTGTCGGTTCAGGCGGGGAGATCGAAGCCGGTTCGCACAGCACATCGCCGGAGATTTCGGCCGACGGCCGCTTCGTGGCGCATCTCAGCACCGCCACAAACCTCGCGGCTCCTAAGCATTCGTCCGGGCTTTCGCTCTACCGGCACGATCTGGGCAGCGGCGAAGTGAAGGTGACGCGGGTGGGTTCTGCGGAGGGCTATCGTCCGGTGGTGCGTCTCAGCTCCGATGGCGAATGGACCTTTTTCCACTCCAAGGAGGCATTGTCGGACGAGCCGACGGCGGGACGGGAAAACGTCTTTGCACAATTGCACAGCGATCCAGTGCCACGGTTGGTTTCACGGAGCCATGAGACGCTGACCAATGCGCCCGCTGATTCCACGGGAGTCTTCGCGGGACGAATGACCCTCAGCGTGGATGGGCGTTGGGTGGCTTTCGCCAGCCACGCCGACGATCTAGTGGCGGCTGACAACAACGGGCAGATGGATATCTTTGTCTTCGACCGCGCCCGGGGCCGGACGCGGTTGGTCAGCGCGGGTGCGGATGGGTTTTCGGCCCGGGGTGGAGCTTCGTATTCTCCGAAGATCAGCGGCAACGGGCGCTACGTGGCCTTTCTGAGCATGGCGTCAAACCTGGTCGGATTCCCCGTGTCCACCAACGTGCATCTCTACCGGCACGATCTCTTCACCGGCGGCACCGAGCTGGTCAGCGTGAGCACCAACGGGTCGACGCCTTTCCTGCGGGATGTATCCGAACCCTCGATCAGCCATGAGGGACGCTATCTGGCCTATTCGAGCCAGGGGCTTGGAACGCCGTCGTTCCAGATCCAGTGGCGCGACATGGAGACCAATCTCGCCGTCACAGTCGCTGGCACTTCTACGCTGAATCCGCCGTCCATGAGCACCAATGGGCTGGAACTGGCCCATGTGAACGGCACGAGTATCCGGG
>CBFGQE010000587.1:0-2543 GCA_965650815.1 uncultured bacterium | reverse complement strand
GGGCGTCTTTTTCCATAATCCCTTTGTGGGTTGGGCCGTGCCCGTGGGTTTTCGGGTTGTGTTGCGGGCTGTGGGCGGAGCTATGCCCCGCGCTCCGCTCCGCCATTTCCGTTCGCCGCTACGGAGTATTTTTCCCGTCGCCATTCCTTCCGCGCTTCTGCTCGTCTAGCCCCATGCCGGACGACGAGCCGATCATCGACCTCCAGAGCGACCACTACTTCATGGGCGAAGCCCTGCGGCAGGCCGTGCGCGCCTATGAAGCGGAGGAAGTGCCGGTCGGCGCCGTCGTGGTGCGCAACGGCCGGATCATCGCCCGGGCTCACAACCAGGTGGAAACGCTCCAGGACGCCACGGCCCACGCCGAGATGCTGGCCATCACCCAGGCCGAGGAAGCCGCCGGCACCTGGCGGCTGAACGACTGCACGCTCTACGTGACCAAGGAACCGTGCCCGATGTGCGCCGGGGCCATCGTCCACGTGCGCTTCGGCCGCGTGGTCTTCGGTGCGCCCGACCCCAAGGGCGGCGCGGCCGGCGGCGCGTTGAACCTGCTCCAGTTCCCCGGGCTGAACCATCGGGCCGACATCACGTCCGGCGTCCGATTGGAGGAATGCCGCCAACTCCTCGTCGGCTTCTTCACCGAACAGCGCTTGAAGAAGAAGGAAAGCCGGGCCAGCGCGAAGGCTGCTCCGTCGTTCGAGAACGAACTCGCGGACCAAGGGGGCGAGTAGCCGCTCGCCTTTCGCGCGGGCGGACTTCAGCGTCGCGCGATGGATCTGGCCCAAGGCTCCGCCGCGCGGTGTTCGTTGATCGAGGCCCTGCTGGACCGGCGTTCGCGCCGGTTCGCGCTGGGCATGACGATGCCCGGCGGACCGTTAGCCCATCGCAGCGCGCATCCGCCGAAGCCGCTCACGGAGGCAGAGGAGGCGGCGCTGGTCTTCGCGGCCTGCGGCGTCACCGGTCCCGCGCTGGCGGATCTCTGCTACGCGCCGGGACACGGCGGCAACATCATGGCGGGACTCGTCGGCCGCACGATCGCCAGCGGCGATTGCCTCCAGACCGTGGCGCTCGCCGTGGTCAACGATTCCGGCACGCACTTCGTCCAAAGGCCGCAGAACCTTTCTCCGGCCGAGATCCGCGAATTGATCCGGCTCAACCGCGCGGGCGAATTCGTCGAGGCCTACCGCAGGAGCCGCGTCCGCCTCTTCGACCAACGGGTGCATCCGCCGCTGGAACCGCTCTTCAACATCAACGCCAACCGCTGGTCGCTCCACGCGGCGGGCACGAGCTATTTCCTCCCGATCAACGACCTCACCTTCATGTATGTGAACGGCCTGCTGGAGATCCTCAACGAGGACACCGGCGCGTTCATCCTCGATGAACGCGCGGGCTTCCGTCCCGCCGGGCTCGCGGCTTTCGCGAAGAGCCGGGGCGGCCATCTCCACGACGATCCGGCGGACAACCGCGTGGTCACGATCAAGCACGTGGAGCAGCTCGTGACCGACTTCGTGAACCTCGAACAGGGCATGATGCTCCAGAACCTCGGCTTGATGGCCGAGGCGCTCGGGCTGGGCGGCTACCCCCATTTCGCGAACCACGACCTCGGCTGGTTCCAGGCGCTGAAGTTCCGCTCGGTGCCGATGAAGGCCAGCCGTTATCTCGGTGCCGGAGCGTTGGTCGCGTTCGGCATGAATCTCACGGGCAAGAACCCGGAGGTTCCGTTCTTCGTGGGGCTCGAAGCGGACGGCGAGCCGTTGATGCAGGCGCTGTGTCCGCCGAACTATGCGTCGATGGGGGACGTCGTCCGGGCCGTGGTGGCGCACAAGACCGGTGGCGAAGGCGTCTTTCGCAAGCCGGGCAACGTCTCCGCTTGGAAGGACCACGAGGGAACCGCGCGCCAAGTGCAGCCGGTCTCTGAAAAAGCGATCTCCGCAGCCACGGCGTATCTGGACTACGTGTGGAACCGCTACGGCCGGTTCCCCGTGCATGTGCCCGCGTTCCGCTGCGGGCTGGGTTTCCAAGCGGGCCATGTGGACGCGGACTTCTACGACCGGTTCTACCAGCCCGAAGCCTTGTCGGAACGGCAGCGGATGGATTTCGCCCGGACCGCTGAAGCCGCCAATGGCCCAAGCAAAAATTGCGGTTGACCGCATCGACAGCGCGGCCGCTAGTTGTCGTTAAGCCGCCGCCCTCCGTTCAATCTTCCGTTGTTGTTCAGTTTTCATGGAACCAAGTGCGAGTTCGCACCTCTTCCATGGAAACCGAGTCAGGTCGGAGAAAGCCGCCCTCACGGTCCACAAGTTGCTCAACCCAAAACGGCCACTGCATCGACCCGATGAGCCCCAGCCTCCAGCCCAAGTCATCTTTTCCTAGAGAGAACAATGCTCCGCTTTGCGCCGCGGATCGCCGCCGCTGGCTCGTCTATGGCGCGCAGGTCTGCGCCTTGTTGCAGGCGCGGGCCGAAAACCACGCCGACTACAAATACGAGGACTACCGGGAAGACGACGGCCGCATCCACATCCAGACCCACACCGCGCTGGTCGCCG
>CBFGQE010000586.1:0-2543 GCA_965650815.1 uncultured bacterium | reverse complement strand
GGTCGCTACGGTCCGCGCCCATGTCCCAGCGCCTCCGAGATTGCCTCGGCCCTTCCATCATCATCGCGGCCGCCGTCGTGGGCACCGGGGAACTGGTCGTCGCGCCCCGGCTCGGGGCCACGGTCGGGCTCAGCGCGCTCTGGATCGTGCTGATCGGCTGCTTGGTGAAGGTGCTGCTCCAGGAGGAGCTGGGCCGCCACGCGATCCTCACCGGCGAATCGACGCTCGAAGCCCTGGACCGGGTGCCGGGGCCGCGCTGGAAGATGTCTTGGGCCGGCTGGGCGCTGCCGTTGCTGATCATCGCGGGCAATCTCCAGATGGGCGGCATCCTCGTCTCGATGGTGCAGACGCTAGGGCTGATGGGCGTGCCGGGCCACACGCTGCTGCTGGGATCGTTGGTGTCGTTCGGCACGGCGGTGCTGCTGGTCTTCGGGCGCTACGGACTCATCGAATCGACCTCCGGCATCCTCGTGGCGGGTTTCACGCTGCTCACGCTCTTGGCTCTCGTTTTCCTGCAGCGGACGGAGGACGCGGTCTCGATGGCGGCGTTGATGGAGGGGCTGAAGTTCCAGCTTCCGGAAAAGGGATTGGCCGACGCCATCGCGGTCTTCGGCATCACAGGCATCGGCACCTCGGAGCTGGTCTTCTATCCCTACTGGTGCCTGGAGAAGGGCTACGCCAAGGACCTAAAACCCGGCGTGGAACGCGATCCGGCGGTGCTGAAGCGGCGCATCTTCGGCATGAGGATCGACATCTCGGTGGCGGTGCTGATCTACACGTTCTCCACCATCGCCTTTTTCATCCTCGGCGCGGCGATCCTGCATGGCCGGCAGGAGATCCCGACCGGTCTGAACCTGATCCAGACGCTGTCGCAGATGTATACGAAGACCTTCGGCCCCTGGGTCTTCATGATCTTCCTGGTCGGCGCGATGGTGGTGCTCTACTCGACCTTCCTGGTGGCGATGGCCACATGGGCGCGGTTGATCGCGGACATCGGGCGGCGCTTCTCGGTTCGGCCTGAAGCCTACGACAAGACCCGGGTGCTGAAGTGGGGCATCGGCGGCCTGGCGCTGGCCTACGTGGGAATGGCGGCGGGCTTCACGAACACGCCGCAGTGGCTGCTGGTCGGCGGCGCGGTGGTGCAGACGATCCTGCTGCCGGTCTTCGGCATCGCCATTCTCCTGATCCGGCGGCAACGCGCCCCGGAGTTCCGGCCCGGCCGGGTCTTCGATGTGGCCCTGTATCTCAGCGTGGCGCTGATCGTCGTGGCGGCGGGCTACGCGATCTGGCGGATGTTCAGCGCGTGAGGCTCAGATCTGCGAATAAGCCGTCGGGCGGAGGAAGAGGTTCGTGATGGTGGTGAGGATCTCGGCGTTGCCGAGGCCGGGGGTGGCGCTGAGCTTCTTCCAGTCCGGGTCGTTGCGGAAGACGGCCCAGTTCTTCTCCCGTTCCTCCATGTCGGCGAAGGTCAGCAGGTAGGTCAGGTTCGGCAGGTTCGCGCCCGCGATGGCTTCCCCGAAGAAGACCGGATGCAGCCCGGTCTTGCGGAAGATGGCGATCTCCCCGTCGTTGAACATGCCGACCTTGCGGATGTTCCCCTCCTTGCTGGGGCTTTCGTAGATGCGCATCTCGAAGATGCGCGCCTTCTTTTCCGCCGCGGCAGCGGGCACTTCCAGCTTGGGCATCCCGGCAAAGGCCACGAAGACCGAGCTGTCGAGCCGAACGTAGGAAGGGTCGGCCGCCGGGGCCGCGAGGAAGGTTTCTCCGCCTTTGCGATAGGCGGCGTCGGCCATCAAGCGGTCCTCCAGCGTCAGGAGCGATTCGGCCGAGGCATGGGGCAACAGGACGTGCATCGACGGACTATCCGGCCCGGCCAGCACGCCGAAGACGCCGACGGCGCGGACTCCGGCGCGGTTCATCGCCGGGATGGCCACGTCGCGGAAAAAGTCGTCGAACCGCTTCTGCATGGGGCCGAACCGCAGGTGGTAGCGGCGCAGTTCGTAGTATTCGCGGGCGACGGCCGGGGCCTCGGCGGCGGTGCTGAACATGGCGGGGAGCGTCGCGGCGGCGGCGAGGGAGGACGAAAGGAAATCGCGGCGTTTCACGGCCGCGACAGTGTTCGTCCCGCAGCGAGTCGGCAACGGGTTTTCCCGTTCGCAGGGCAAAATCCGGCCGGTCCCGGCCAGCAAGGAGTCTTCCCTCCCGCTCCTCCTGTGCTAGCGTCCTCGCCACATGAACACGACGGAAGTGCCCTTCACGATCAGCGACCCGCTCAACGCCCAGATCCTCGCGGTCTCCGAGGACCGCATCCAGGGCTTCCAGCGCGATCCGCTGGGCGAGATCGCCCGCCTGTCCGAGGTGCCGCTCGACACGGTGATCGAGCGCATCCGCGCCATGCTGGAGAAGGGAACGATCCGCCGCGTGCGCCAGACGCTCCTGGCCACGAACCTCGCCCAGGGCTCGCTCGTCGCCTGGGAAGTGCCGCAGGACAAGCTGGACGCCGCCTTCAACTACATGTTCCAGCAGGACCCGTTCTCCGGCCA
>CBFGQE010000585.1:0-2553 GCA_965650815.1 uncultured bacterium | reverse complement strand
TCCGCCGATGATCCCGACTCCGAAATGTTCTTCGACCATGCCGCGTTCGAAATCCGCCCAGACGCCGTCCATCGTCTCCACCGGCGGCGGCACGTAGAGCGGCTGGCCGCGCCGCAAGCGCAGCACGCGCTGAAAGGCGGAGGTGGCGAGGAAGCGGGCTTCGGCGTCCGTCGGCGCCGCGATCACCGGCAGGCCGACCATCGCGTAGGGCTTGTGCAACACCGCCGAAGGCCGGAACTGTTCGCGGTAAACCTCCAGCGCCTCGAAAAGGAAACGCGGCGCAAACTGGGCGGCAAAGGCGAACGGCAATCCCAGCGTGCCCGCCAGATGCGCGCTGAAGGTGCTCGAACCGAGCAGCCAAATCGGGACGTTGGAACCCGCGCCCGGCACGGCCTGGACGCGTTGCCCGGCCGCGACCGGACCAAGGAATTGCCGGAGCTGGGCGACTTGATCCGGAAAGCGGTCGCCATCCGCCGGAGTCCGTCCCAGCGCCTGCGCGGTGAGCGGATCGGAGCCCGGCGCGCGGCCCAACCCCAGATCGATCCGCCCGGGATACAGCGCCTCCAAGGTGCCGAACTGCTCGGCCACCACCAGCGGCGCGTGGTTGGGCAGCATCACGCCGCCCGAACCGACGCGGATCGTCTTCGTCGCCCCGGCCACGTGGCCGATGAGCACCGCCGTGGCCGCGCTGGCGATGCCCGGCATGTTGTGGTGTTCCGCCAGCCAGAAGCGCCGGTAGCCCAGCGCCTCGACATGTCGCGCCAGGTCCACCGTCCGGCCATAGGTTTCGCCGACGGAGCCGCCTTCGCGGACCGAGGCGAGATCGAGGACGGAGAGGTGCATGGCAGAAAGGCCGATCAAACGGTGGCCAAATTGAGCACCGGATAGTCGGTGTAGCCCTTCGGGCCCGCACCGTAGAACGTGGCGGAATCCTGCGGGTTCAATGAGGCACCGGTGCGGAGGCGCTCTGGCAGGTCGGGATTGGCGATGAAGGTTTTCCCGAACGCCACGGCATCGGCCGTGCCGGCGGCCAGCGCGGCGTCGGCGCTCTCGCGGGTGAAGCCTTCATTGGCGATGTAGTTGCCGCCGAAGAGCCGCTTCAGCTCGGGTCCGAGCGCGGGAATCTCCGGATGGCTGTAGGCTTCGCGGGCGCAGAGGAAAGCGAGCTTGCGCCGGCCCAGTTCCTTCGCCACGTAGCCGAAGGTCGCGGCCGGATTCGAGTCGCCCATGTCGTGGGAATCGCAGCGCGGCGCGAGGTGCATGCCCACGCGGTCGGCGCCCCAGACGGAGACGACGGCGTCGGCCACTTCCAGCATCAGCCGGGCGCGGTTCTCGATCGGCCCGCCGTAGTCGTCGGTCCGTTTGTTGGTGGAGTCCTGGAGGAACTGGTCGAGCAGGTAGCCGTTCGCGCCGTGGATCTCCACGCCGTCGAAGCCGGCCTTCTGGGCGTTCTCCGCGCCCTTGCGATACGCTGCAATGATCGCGGGAAGCTCCGCCCGGTCCAATGCGCGCGGGGTGACGAACGACTTCATCGGCCGCACCAGACTGACGTGCCCTTTCGGCGCGATGGCGCTGGGAGCGACCGGAGCCAAGCCATTCAAGTAGATCGGGTCCGACACCCGGCCCACGTGCCAGAGCTGGAGCAGAATCTGCCCGCCCGCTTCATGCACCGCTTGGGTGACGAGCTTCCAGCCCGCGACCTGTTCGTCGGACCAGATGCCCGGCGTGTCGGGATAACCCACGCCCATCGGATCGACCGACGTGGCCTCCGAAAGGATCAGGCCGGCGGAGGAACGCTGGCGGTAGTATTCGGCCATCATGGCGTTGGGCACGCGGCCGGCCGAAGCCCGGCAACGGGTCAGCGGCGCCATCACGACGCGGTTGGGGAGCGTCCAGGCTCCGATGCGGATGGGGTCGAAGAGAGAAGGCATGGCGGATTGAGGCGTGTTGGTTTCGTGGCTTGAGCCGGGTCTCGGTCGGACCGACCCCGATTCTTGTTCGACGCCAATCGAACTACATCCGCTCGGCGGAGCCGTCAAAGGATAATTCGATCATTGTCGAACTATTCCCGGGATGGCAGCTTCCGGCAGCTTGAAAACCTACGTCCATCCCGAGATCAAGACCGTGGACCTGCCGACCGTGTTGCAGGCGCTGTCCGATCCCGGCCGGCTGGCCATCGTGCAGCAGATCCTCGCGGCCGACCGTCCGCTGGCCTGCAACGAGGTCGAGGTGGACGTCAGCAAGGCCACGCTCTCCCACCACTTCGAGGTGCTGCGCGAAGCGGGCCTGATCTCGACCAAGGTGGAGGGGACCAAGTGCCTCTCGTCGATCCGCGCCAAGGAGCTGGAAAAGCAGTTCCCCGGACTGCTGACGCTCATCCAAGGGCGGAAGGGTTGAATTGGGACGCAGCTGGCGGGCTTCCGATCGAGCGCCGGAGGCGCGGCAGAACTTAGCCCCGGGCGTGAGCCCGGGGTGGGTGCCACCAAGTTCCCGAGCCCCAGAGGGGCGACAGAAGGTTCGACCATTGCGGCTTCCAGCGTTCTGCCGCCCTTT
>CBFGQE010000584.1:0-2555 GCA_965650815.1 uncultured bacterium | reverse complement strand
GTGACCGGCCGGCGCTTTTGCTTCCTCGATCCGTCACGCCATGCTCTCCCCCATCCTCCAGACCGGCCCCGCCGCTGGCCGCCTCAACTTCGTCCTCTACGCCGAGGGCTACACCGCCGCAGACCGCGCCAAGTTCGAGAAGGACGCCGCCGCCAAGGTCGGGCAGCTCGTCGTCATCCCGCCCTTTGGCGAACACGCCGGGCTCATGAACTTCTGGGGCTGTTGGGTCGAGTCCAGGGAATCCGGATCGTCCAAGCTCCTCGCCTCCCCGCCGATCCACCGCGACACCGCATTCCGCTCCGCCTACGGCTTTGCCGGTGTTCAGCGCCTCGTCGGCCTGCTCCAAGCCCTGAAGCCGTCCCAGCTAGCCGCCTTCGCGCCGGGCATCCGAGAGCACCACATCATTTTGGTGAACGACTCCGAACGCGGAGCCGGGAGCTTTGGCAGCCTGACGACCTGTTCCCGTGGGGCCAGCGCCTACGACCTCGCCCATGAACTCGGCCACGCTGCCGGGCTGGGCGAAGGATACTCTACGGCGGTCAAAGGCTACGTGCCCCAGCGAGCGCACAACGTCGCCTTGAGCCTCTCCGACATCCCTTGGCAGGACATGCTCACGCCCGGCGTCCCGATCCCCACGCCCGCCACCGCCGCCTTTGCCAACGTCGTTGGCGTCTTCAAAGGGGCCGACAGTTCGTCGTCCGCCTACCGCCCCTCGCTCAACTGCAACATGCGCACCAGCGGAAAACCCTTCGACCCCGTTGCCTGCCGGGCGCTCCTAAACTGGTTCAAGGGTTAGGTCCGGGCGGTTCGTTCTGGGCAGCGCAGAAAGTGAAGCGAACCGCGTTGCCACCGCCCGGACCCGAAAATAAGAGCGTCCGAGCGACGACCCAAAGGAGTCCCCAGCGGCAGACAATCCGCACGGAGTTTAAGACCGTCGCCCGGACAGGTTCGACGCTGGCGAGTTGGGAAAAGACTGGCAAGAGGCGTTCGGGCGGAGGACGCCAAGGAGGTGGCCTAGGGGATAGGCGCTGAAGAAACGTTCCGCCGCCCGAACACCCAACACCCTACACCCGCCGTCAACCCGTCACTCGAAGTCTGCGGCGGCGCATACTGGCGCTTTCCGTTTTCGGCTCCGTCTTTCTCCAGTTGTTTCCAATAATTCCGGACGGCATTAATTCCATAGGTCAGAAGACAAAAGGAACCATATGTCGATCCCTACCCGCCTAGTATCTCACGAAAAACCAATCGAAGACACAGAGTTCGGCCCCATACCTCAAGAATGGTATAACTCCCGTGGGGAACCCCTGCGGAAAAACAAGCGAGAAATCGCCAAGGAAGAGGCGGCCCGAGATATGGCGAAGTCTCCGGATCAGATACTAGCGGACATCCATGATGAATCTTTGGATGCTGAGAGACATTTCGGATTAACAATCGCCCGATCTTTGGCACGGCTAGCTTCTTTGCAGCTTAGGGTTGAACGCGATGCCGACCGATTAAACACGAAGGTTTTCTGGTTTGGTGTCATCGGTGTGGTTTTGTCCGTTGCGAGCGTGCTTGTCAGCAGCTTTCAGCTTTGGCTCGAATACACCAAAGGGCGATAGCTCGGTCACTCCGTGAGCTGTAGAATCCGCACCTGCCGCGCCATCGTCGTGCTGTGGCTCGCGAGCAGGTGGAAGTAGGTCTTGCCCAGCAGAGCCCCCCCGTCCTTGTGGCCTAGCCAACGGCTCACCGTCGGCACGTCCACCTTGCTCTCAAGGCACCGCGTCGCGAAGAGCCTCCGGAAATCATGGTGCGTGAGCCGCGACACTTCCGCCCGTGCGCACGCCCCGTTCAAAGCCCGCCGGATGCTCTTGCACGGCACCAAGACGTCCGAACCCGGGTTCAAGGCAAACAGCCGATCCACGATCTGCCGACACTCCCCGACCCACGGAACAAGCCGGGGCTCGTGCGTCTTCGAGTCCTCGACCTCGATCCCGTCCGCCAGAATGTGACGCCGCCGGATCGCCCGGGCCTCGCCGATCCGCAGCCCCGTGAAGGCCAGCAACCGCGCCACCAGCCCAGCCGCCGGGCTCCGGCCCTTGTCCAGCTCCGCCAGCATCGCCGCGAAACGCTCCTCGCTCGGCAGCCGCACCCGCTTCGGCCGCTCCGTCTTCCGCCGGATGAACGCCGCTTCCGGCACCAACACCCGCACCAGATTGACGAGGTGGTTGAACTGAGAAGGGCTGTAGTGCGACACCGCCGCGCCGAACAGCGCGACGCTCTCCGGCGTGATGTCCACGCACGGCGTCGCCAGATCCCAGCTCCAATGCTGGCGCACCTGACGGCACAGCCGCTCGTTATACTCCACCGTCTTGGGCCTGCGGCCGATGGCGGCTTGTTGTTTCCATTGGTCGAGAGCGGCGTCGAGGGATAGCCGCTGGTTGATCCTCCAAAAGGTCTTGGCCATAGGGTTTGCGCGGAAAGAATCGGCCGAGCTGGCCGACTCCTTTAGTCGTCTGGACTTCTAAGCAGGTGGTCGTGCGTTCGAATCGCACCGGGCGCACCATTTCTTCCCC
>CBFGQE010000583.1:0-2557 GCA_965650815.1 uncultured bacterium | reverse complement strand
AGGCGAGGATCTCGTCCTGCCGGTAGCTGTGGCAGTGGATGAGGCGCGAGCCTTCGAGGATCTCGCCGATGGCCTCCAGCTCCAGGTCGCGGCGCGGGGGCACCCCGGCCTCGCGCCAGTTCTTCCAAGCCTCGCGATACTGCTGCGCGGCGGTGAAGCGGTTCACGTAGAAGGTCGGCACGCCCATGCGGCTCTGGGGAAACCGGGTCACGTTCCTGTCGCCCCAGTTGGCCTGCTTCACGTTCTCGCCAAGGGCGAACTTGATGCCGCCCGGCGCACCCGCGAGCTTCAACCCTTCCGGCCCCTGGCCGTCGCGCAGCTTGATCACGGCGCTCTGGCCGCCAATGGGATTGGCCGAGCCGTGCAGGAGGTTCGCGATGGTCGTCCCGCCGGCGAGCTGCTGGCGGATGTTGTCCGTCTCGGAGTTCACCACGTCGCCGATGCGGACCATCGCCGTGCTGGGCAGGGTGCCTTCGTTGACGCCGCCGAGGATCATCGAATGGCTGTGGGCGTCGATGATGCCGGGAGTGACGTGCAGCCCCAGCCCTTCGACATGACGCCAGCGCAACGCCGCTACCTGCTGACTTCGACGACGTGTGCGTCGGACGGGATCTCGGCGGATGGGGAAACGGCCACGACCTTGCCACCGGCGATCACGAGACTGGCGTTGGTCACGATGCCGGCCGTTCCCGAGGTCCAGACCGTCGCGCCGCGCACGACGACGGCGGGGGGATTGGTGAGCGGACCACGGTCGATCAAGGGCGATCGCGCCAGGCGTTTCGCGGCCAGTTCACGCTGCTCCTTCTTCTTCGTCTGCGCCTTCTGTCTAGCCTCGGAACTCTCGCCGGTTTCCTCCGCGGGCTTGTCGGTGGCCATCTCGTGGGCACGGCCATCGATCCACACGCTGCGGATCTTCGACTCTGGATCGAAGTAGTCGCCCGCCACGACGATGAGGTTCGCGATGCGGCCCGCCTCGACGGTGCCGAGCGTGTCGGACATCCCCAGCAGCTTCGCGGGCACGGTGGTCAACGCGGCCAGGGCGTCGGTCGCGTCGAGCCCCCGGTCCAACGCCGCGCGCAGGTTCCCGCGGAAGCTCTTCCGGTCCGGCAGCGCGTGCGTGGTCAGCGCCACTTCGAGTCCGGCCCGGTGCAACACGGCGGGGTTCTCCGGTGCCCAGTCCCAGGCGCGCAGGTCGTCCAGCGAGATCTGGTCCCAGGCCCGGTCGTCGGGCAGCTTGGGCAGCGCGGGGAAATCCACCGGCACGATGAACGGCGCCTTCACCTGCTCGGCCAGATCGGGCCGGCGCCACTCCTCGCCGCTCGCGACGATCACGCGGTTCGTCAGGCCCAGCTCGTCCGCGATGCGCCCGGCGCGGTCCACCATCAACGCGCTGCCCGGCTCGAAGAACACCGGCTGCGCGTGCCCGGCGGGCTGGAGCGCTTCCAGCGCCTCGTTGTGGGCCGGGCGCGGACGGGCGTGCGGGCGTTGCCGGAAGTCCTCCCGATCCACCCGGTAGTGCTGCGCGTCGAAGCCCGCCTGGCGAATGGTGGCGATCACGCCCATGAGGGAGTTCGGATATCCCTCGCTTCCCGCCAGCGCGCGGAAGGCGACGATCTGCGACGCGTCGGGCCGGAGCATGGCTTCGTTCGGCGAGCTTTCGCCCAGCGCCACCACCGCGCCCTGCCCCCGGAAGATGCCGTCGCCCGGCACGATGTGCGCGACCGCGAAGCCGAGCCCGCGCAGCTCCTTCGCCAACGCCGGGTTCTGCCCCCAGACCCGGCCGACGCGGAACTCCGGCGTCACGTCGGGAATCCCGTGGGCGGGTCCCGCCCCGCCGGGATCGCGTTCCTGCCCCGGCACGCCGAAGAACTTCGGACCGGCCGCCGCGGAAGATCCCGGGGGTTCCGCCGGACCATCCGACGCGGCCTCCGCCGGACGGCTGTTGGTCACGCCGACGACATAGGGATCGATGAAACCCGCGTAGATCGTCAGTCCGGAGCAGTCCCAGACCCGCGCGTCGGCCGGCGTCGCCACGCCGGTTCCAGCGGCCACGATGCGCCCGTCCCGCACCACGACCGTCGCGTTGCTCACCACCACGCCGGGACGGACATGGAGCGTGGCCTGCACGAGCGCGTGGGAACCGTAGGGCCGGGGACGGAACCCGGGCGGATCGATCTGGGCCCGACCGGACGTGGCGGCGAGGATGGCGAGCGGAAGGAACCAGCCGAAGTGGAACGGTCTGCGGCGCGACATGCGCGCGACGGTAGCCATCCCGCAAGGCATGTCCAGCAACGGAGACCGTTCCGGCGCGCTCCGGGTCGCGCGGAAGCCTGTCGGTTTCTTCGACAGGCCATCTCCCCGGTTTCGGGACGCCCGCCGCATTGACAGCGCATGGCCGGGCAGTCATTCAAGCCTCCGATGAATCCCTTCAAATCCTGCATGGCCCTGCTGGCCCCGGCGCTTCTGGCCGTCGGCTGCGTCTCGGCCCAGAACTCCGGCGGCTGGGTCTCCCTTTTCAACGGCAAGAACCTCGACGGTTGGACCGCCAACGAAAACC
>CBFGQE010000582.1:0-2560 GCA_965650815.1 uncultured bacterium | reverse complement strand
CGGTCGTCGCACCAACTACGTGGCCGACCGCACCGGGGCCGCCGCCTGGGACGAGTCCCAGACCTACAACTACAACTCACGCGGCTGGCTGACATCGCAGAGCTTGGCGGCCGATCCCGGCCAGGCCATGACCGCCAGCTTCGGCTACGAGACCGGCTTGGCGGGGCTCTATGCGACCTCCTTCGGTTCTCCGGCGAACAGCGGGAATGGAATCGGCACCCCGGACAGCTTCCGTCGCCCCCTGATCGATTTCCTCTACACGGGGCGCAAGTGGGTCCATGCCTCCGGTCCGGCGCAGGGCTTCCAATCGGCGGCTCTCACGGTCGATTCCACGCCCGTCACGACCAGTGGACTCTTGGACGACGGCGACTTCGGCCGCTGGCGGGCGGTTTTCGCCGTGGACGATTCCGCGCAGCACCTGCTGAAGCTGGCGGGCACCGTGACCGACCTGGGAGGCCAGAGCCGCACCTTCTGGTCCACGAACACGTTCCGGGCCAGCAGTCAGGGCACCAACAGCCGCGCCCATGATGCCGCCGGGAACCTGTCGTCGATGGGTCGTTGGAACTATGCGTCCTCCGGCAATGAACAACTCGGCCAAGACTACTTCTGGGACGCCTTGGGCCGTTTGCACAAGTTCCGTCAAAGGTCGCTCAGCGGGACGACCAATTCGCAGGACATCGCCTACGTGTATGACGGGCTGGGCCGTCGGCTCTCCGTGCAGGCGACGAAGACGACGGCGGGCGGATCGCTGACGACGGTGAGCCGTTCGGGCTACGATCCCGAGGTGGAGTTCCTGGAGCTGGGGGTGAACTTCGCGTGGAACCAGTGGACCAACGCGGCGGGCATCCCCGGCGAACAGACGTGGAAGATCTACGGCCCCGACCTCGACGGCAGCTACGGCGGCTTGCAGGGCGTGGGCGGATTGGAGGCGACGGTGCGCGAGAGCGACGGGGTGGTGACGCCGGTGGTGGCGGACCATCTGGGCCACACGTTGGGCGTGGTGCAGGGCGGGCGGATGGATTGGAGCGGAGTCCGCGTGACGGGCTACGGCCCGGTGCAGGGCCACTTGGTGCCGGAACAGGGACCGGGCGTGACCTTGGCCGAGGCCACGCTGTGGCGCGGCAAGCGGATCGATCCCAACGGGCTCTATTGGCTGGGCGCGCGCTACTACGATCCCGTGGGCGGCCGGTTCCTCTCGGCCGATCCGCTGGGGCACGAAAGCGATCCGGGCCTCTACGCCTTCGCCGACGGCGATCCCGTCAACGGCTTCGATCCCGACGGGCGGTTGGGCAAGCAGATCTCGGAGTCGATGCGCGGCTCGCTCTTCGACCGGATGCCGGCGATGGCCCCGCAGGCCAGCTTCCTCGACCAGATCCGCGACGACATGGCGTATGAGAACCGGTTCAAGGACCACCGACCGGAAGGCAGCGGGCTCTCCACGGCGCTGAACCTGATTCCCGGAGTGGGAGCAGCGAAGGAGTTCATCGAACTGAGCACCGGCCGAGACCTCGTTACCGGTCAGTGGCAGATGGACCAAAACCCCTACGCGAAAGCGGCCGGCATCGCGCTGAACGTTGCGCCATTTGGCATGGGTATCCGAGCGGAAGCGAGCTGGGCTGGGACTGCTGGGCAGATTGAACAATCCGTCATCCGGCAACGGGTGATGGCGAACATTGCCGAAAGCGCTGCCGCTAGAAGATCCAGTAACTTTGGCGAGTATCTCGCTAGGGAGCAGGCGGCTGCCCATACTCTAGTCGGAGCGCGCCATATCGCGTCGGATGCGTCGTATCTAGAGGCCTTGCTTAAGACGGGCCTGATCCCTGCCAATCCGAGGGGGACCTATTTCACTTTGGATCAGGATTACGATGCATTGACCCCTTTTAGGCTCCAAGTGCCGCACGATGGAGCTATTCGGGTCGAGTTCGGCTTGAGGCAGTTAGGCGGTGACATAGCGGTGCCATTGGGTAGATGGGGGAAAGGACCTCACCTCGAACCAATTGCTCGGGATTTTCCAGAGTTTGGATTCGGCGGGGCTTCGCAACGAATCACGACGTCACCAATTCAGGCGGATCGCATCATTGATACCAGAACTGGCAAACTTTTATACGGTGGGAAGTGATCATGGATACAGTTATTGAAATAGCAAAAGCTGGATTGAACCGCTTCTACGACGAGGGTTACGTGCGCTGGCCGGAAGAAAAGCTGAGAGTTGTATTCAGCAACCGCAGCCTTCAAGAACCCGGCATTGAGCGGATTCTTGAAAGTTGGGCGGCACAAGGATGGATCAAGCTCCCCAAAAGGAAGGAGGAATACGCCGAGGTTTTGACGCTAATTCCTGATTAGAAAATGAACGGCACAAGCCAACCAAGGCACGCGGGATAGTTCGATGAAGCACCCCTTTCAACTGGTTTTCCTTCTCCTGCTGTTCGCGGCGTCATTCCCCGGCCGCGCGCACGCTCCGCAACGGGAAGGTTTTCCCAACTTGGGCCAGTTGCAGGCCACGAAGACGACGGTGAGCCGTTCGGGCTACGATCCCGAGGTGGAGTTCCTGGAGCTGGGG
>CBFGQE010000581.1:0-2568 GCA_965650815.1 uncultured bacterium | reverse complement strand
CGCTCTCCGTTTCACCGGCGAATACTATCCGGCGCTGATCTCCTACGACACCAACGTCACCGCCGTCCTGACCAACCGCGGCACCGTGAGCTATGTCGGCGGCTATCCGCTCTACGGCGGCAACGGCTCGCAGGTCCACAACTTCGGTCAATGGCGCGCTGAAAACGACGGGACCGTCTTCGAGCACGGCATCGCCGGCGATTGGCCCACCTTCCACAACCACGGCACGATCACCAAAGTCGCTGGAACCGGAGCCAGCACCTTCACCCAGAGCTTGGTGAAGAACCACGGCTCCATCCGGCCGACCATCGGCGAGCTGAATTTCCTCAACACCCTCGACAACTCGGCCGGTGCCTTCCACTTCGTCCTCGGCCAGAGCAACGGCGCGGTCCGCGTCAACGGCTCCTGGCCGCTCCAGGGCACGCTGCGGATCACCACGACCAATGGCTTCGTGCCGGACATGGCCACGACGCTGGATCTCGTCCGGGGCAACGGCGGGCTCTACGGCAACTTCTCCTCGCTCGACCTCGCCGCCACGCCACCCGACCTCGGCTGGACGGTGGACTATTCGCCGTCGCTCGTGCGGCTGCGCGCGACCGACGCCTGCATCGCGGGCGGGCTGGTCGGCTGGTGGTCGGCCGACGGCGGGCCGGGCGACCTCACCGGCTCCTTCAACGGCACCTTGGCCAACGGGGCCAGCACCACGAACGGCTATGTGGGCCAGGCCTTCGCCGTCGATGGTGTGAACGACGTGGTCGCCCTGCCCAACGGCTGGAATCCCGGCACGCGCTGGACGCTCCAAGCCTGGGTCAACGTCTCCCAGATCCTGGCGGGCCGCCGCAACATCTTCGGCGGACTGGACGATTGCCGCGACTGGGCGCTCAGCGCGTTCGACGGCCACCTTGGCGTCACCTACCGCCAACCGGGCGGCTGCACCGCGACCCTGAGCAACGCGACCCCGGCGTCGCTCAACACCTGGTATCATCTGGCCGCCACCTGCAACGGCACCAACGTCGCCCTCTACATCAACGGCACGCTCGTCGGCACCGCCGCCTCCGAGCCCAACTACACCGGCGCGCCAAACTCCATCGGCATCGGCGGACGGCCCGGTTATCCGGCGGAATCCTTCGCCGGTCTCGTCGATGAGGCCACGGTGCACAACCGGCCGCTGACCGGCTCCGAGATCGCCACCACCTACGCCAACGGCACCGCCGGCCGCTGCGCGCAGCTCGGACTCGGCATCCTGTCGTTCAGCCCGCTCGGCCTGGTCAACACCGACGTCGCCCAGTTCACCGTCCGCTTCAACCAGCCGTTCCAGACCAACACCTTCACCCCGGCCGACCTCCAGATGACCGGCCCCGGTGGCGCGATTCCCAACACCGGTGTGAACATCGCCCCCGCCGTGCCCGCCGATGGCCGCACCTTTCTGGTGAACCTGCCCGCGCTGACGGCCGACGGTGCCTACAGCGTCAGCGTGGGACCGGACATTCTCAGCCTCTCCGGCGCATCGATGACCGGCGGCGTCTTCACGGCGGGCTTCACCATCGACCAGACCGGACCTCGCGTGACCTCCTTCTCGCCCGAGTCGCCATTGTCCAACCAGGTGTCGTCCGTCGAGGCCACCTTCTCCGAAGCCATTCTCGCGGGCTCGGTCCAGGCGGGAGATCTCGTCCTCACCGGCCCCGGCGATCCCGTGGCCACCGGCGTCACCCAGCTTTCGAGCAACGTCTGGCGCTTCACCTTGAACAAGGTTCTCGGCAGCGGCGACTACACCCTGCGTCTCGGCCCCGGCATCACGGACTTCGCCGGGAACTCGATGGACCAGGATCAGGACGACGTGCGCGGCGAAGCCACCGAGGACCAGTTCGTCGTCACGCTCCAGAGCTACAACCCCGATCTCCACCCGTTGATCCTTTCCTCGCCCGCGCTCGCCCAGGCGGGCCAGGGCGCGAACTTCGCCTACGCCGTGACCAACCTCGGAGCCGCGCCCGCGCCCGGCGGTTGGCGCTCGCAGTTCTGGATGGCGCTGACCGCCGACGGCAGCAACGCCACCCTGCTCGGCTCGGTCACGATCACGAATCCCTTGCCGGTGAACGCTTCGCTGAATTTCACCCAGTCCGTGGTGCTGCCTTCCGGCCTGGCCGGAACGCGCTTCCTCGGCGTGAAGCTGGACACGTTGAACCAGGTGGCGGAGAGCGACGAATCGAACAACGTCGCCTGGGCCTCCCTCGGCACCGTCGTCAGCGCGCCCGACCTCGTCGCGACCAACCTATCGGCCCCGGCCAACGCCCAGCTCGGCTCGTCCATCACCGTGGAGTGGAAGCGCCGAAACATCGGCAGCGCCGCCACCTTCACCGCCGGGCAGGACCGCGTCTTTCTTTCCAGCACCGCGAACAGCATCGCCGGCGCGCGCCTGTTGGCGACGGTTCAAGGCGCGGTGCTCGGCGCGGGCGCGGAGACGAACCGCTCGCAGTCCATCGCCATCCCGCTGGAAACTTCGCTCCCGCCCGGAGACTACTTCCTCGTCGTCGCCGTCGATTCGCCCGATTCCCAACCCGAGAGCAACGA
>CBFGQE010000580.1:0-2570 GCA_965650815.1 uncultured bacterium | reverse complement strand
TGGCGGCGGACGAGTTCGTTGAAGGCCGGTTCGGAGCCGTCCGCCGCGTAGGCCTTGAGCAGTTCGGAATCGTGGGACGTCATTTCACCTCATCAGCACCCGACGGAGCGAAAACCGGACAAAGAATTTTGGCCAGCCCGGAACTGACGACTGACGACTGACGACTGATACCTGATCCCGGATACCGGATGCCCGATCCCCGGCCCTTCCCCACAAAGGGGATTGGCAATTTCCCCGGCCGGTTGGTATGCGTGCGCGCCGCAGGCGTGATGGATGCGCCTGTCCCCATCGGGTCTCCGGCTGCGCGCCGGTCCAAACTAGTGGATTCCGCTCCGCCAACCAAGGACGTGGCCACCCCGGCTCCGGCGTTCGCCGAAGCAGGAGCGGATCGTTCGCTCTACCGCGCGCTTTTCGAGCTGCTGCCCAGCAGCGTCGTCCTGGTCGATCTCGACGGCCGCGTGCGCGACGCCAATCCGGCCTTTTGCCAGCGCATGGGGTTCACCCGCGAGGAAGTCGTCGGCGCGCACGTCAGCCGCTTCAGCGCCGACGCCCCGGGCGCGATCGAGCGCAACCTGGCCCGCCTGCGCAACGGCGAGGTGCTGGAACACGAGGTCGTCAACCGCCACAAGGACGGCACCCTGCGCCACTACGAGATCCGCGAACGCACGGTCGATCTGCCCGACGGCACCCGGGGCATCCTCGTCGTGTCGAACGACATCACGGACCGCAAGGCGGCCGAGGCCGAGCGATTGGAACTGGAGCGTGCGCGCCTGCGCGGCCAGAAGCTGGAGAGCCTGGGCATCCTCGCCGGCGGCATCGCGCACGACTTCAACAATCTCCTGACCGTCATCCTCGGCCACCTCGACCTGGCGCGGCATCACGTGCCCCAGCCGTCACCGGTCCGGCATTCGCTGGAGGAGATCGGTGCCGCCGCCAGCCGCGCCGCCGATCTCACGCGGCAGATGCTGGCCTATTCCGGTCGGGGCCGTTTCGTCGCCCAGCCCGTCCATCTCGGCGCGCTCGTCACCGAGACGCTCCAGGTGCTCACGCTCTCGGCCTCGCGCAACATCTGCATCCATCTCGACATCGCCGAGGACCTTCCCGGCTTCGAGGGCGACACCCCGCAGATCGTGCAGGTCTTGAAGAGCCTTCTCGTCAACGCCGCCGAGGCCATCCCCGACCACGGCGGCTCCATCCGCGTCGCCCTGCGCACCGTGGAATGCACCGCCCGGGAACTGGCCCGTAGCCGCACCGACACGCCGATCCCGCCGGGCCGGTTCGTGGCGATGGAGGTCTCGGATACCGGCGTCGGCATGGGCGAGGAGGTGCTCCAGAAGATGTTCGAGCCGTTCTTCTCCACGAAGTTCGCCGGACGCGGCCTCGGCATGGCGGCGGTGCTCGGCATCGTGCGCGGGCACAACGGCGCGCTCTTCGTGGACAGCGCGCCCGGACGCGGCACCACCGTCCGCGTGCTCTTTCCGGTGGCGGAAAAACGCCCGGAAACCGCCGCCGCCCCGCCCCGATCCAAAGCGCCGCTCCCGGCACCGCTCTCGGGCAAGGTGCTCGTGGCCGAAGACGAGGACGGCATCCGGTTGCTGATGGAGAAGCTGCTGAAAGGTCTCGGCCTGGAGGTGGTCTCCGCCGCCTCCGGCGAACGCGCCCTCGAACTCTTCGAGCAGCATCGGGACACCGTCACCTTCGCCCTGCTCGACCTGACCATGCCCGGCATCTCCGGCATCGAGACGCTCGCCCGCCTCCGGGAGCTGAAGCCCGATCTCCAGGCCGTGCTGACCAGCGGCTACGAACGGGACTCCATCAAGGGCTGTCAGGCCGAGGCCGGCTTCATCGACTTCATCCAGAAGCCCTACACCATCGCGACCTTCCGCAAGGCCATCGAATCCGTCTGCGAACGCCTCGCCCGCGCTCGCCAGTAGCGGCGAACGGGAGTTCGCCGCCAATTCTCATCGCACCGCAATCGCCCTGCCCTCCGCGTGCGACGTCAACGCCGCCGCGAACAGTTCGTGGCTCAAGACCGCCTCGTCCGGCGTCACACAGCCGAAGCGGTCGCCGAGCAAGCCTTCCCGTTCCGCCGCGAATGACGCCCACATCTGGAGGAAGCAGTCGCTGAATCCGGCTTCGAAGATGCCGCCGGTCACCACCGGAAACGCGCCTTCGGAATGGCCCACGTCGTAGCGTTCCCAGACCTGTTCTTTGCGCCGTTCAAACACCCAGACGGTCTTCGGTTCCTTGGTCGAATAGCGCACGCCGCGTTCGGTCCCGAGCACCTCCAGATACCACGTGTTCATCTCGCCCGGTGCTAAGCGCTTGGTCTCGATCCGCATCGGCACCGGACGACCGTCGATCTCTGTCTCGCAATGCAGCATGGCGTTGTCCCAGGTGTCGCACGGGGCCTTGCCGCCCTTCCCGTCCGGCCGCTCGGTGTAGATCTTCTGGAGCTGGGCAAAGACGCGCTTGGGCGCGTAGCCGAGCCGGAACGGCACATGGCAGGCGTGCATCCCCAGATCGCCCATCACGCCGATCTGCCCGCAGAACTGCGTCTGCCGCTTCCA
>CBFGQE010000579.1:0-2574 GCA_965650815.1 uncultured bacterium | reverse complement strand
CGTGACAAACTGAAGCTTCACTTCTGCCAAAGGGCAGAGCTCGGACTGGAGGCCCGGACCGGAGCGCGGAGCATCGCTCCGCAAGGACGCGCTCCGTTGGGGAGCCGAAGGAAGGCTTCGGGAAGCGGCTTTGTCGGATGGACAGGTCGTCCGTCCGGTGGGCGGCGGAGCGATGCTCCACGCTCCGATCAGGGTGTCGGCACGCTCGGCTTCGCCCACAGACGGCGGAGGGTTTCCACGGCGGCGCGGGGTTCGAGGCGGTCGGGTTCGTTGGCGCGGCCTTTGACCACTCGATGGAGGCCCCACCATTCCTCGTCGGCTTGGCCATCGGGGAAAGCGCCGTTGGGCCAGCCGCCGGGATCTTGGGAAGCTGGACGGCCGTGCTTCCACCATTCGTCGGTCCATTCAAAGACCGCGCCGCCGGAGACGATGTTCGTGGCGGCGGCAATTTCGCCCCAGAGGGACGCGATGCCGTCGGCGGGGAGCGAGGCGTTGTCGGCGTATTCGCGGCGGAAGCGTGCATGGTAGGCGTCAAAGCCGAACTCGGAGACAAAGAGCGGTTTGCCGCTGGCGGCGGCGTAGTCGGCGAAGAGGGTCTTGAAGCCGGTGCCGCGATAGGTCTGCACGCACCAGGCGTTGAGGTTCGTCGCGAAGCGGTCGCCGGTGCGGATGTGCTCCAGCAGCGCCTGATCGGACAGCGCGGTGGTGACGAGGTGGTTGGTGTCCTCTTGGCGGATGGCGGCGGCGATGGAATTCACGGCGGGCCAAAGCCGGGGCAGGGAACGGTTCCAGAAGGCCTGGTTCAGCTCGTTGCCGATGAGGTAGCCGAGGGTGGCGGGATGGGCGCGGACTTCGCGGGCGATGGCGGCCCAATCTTTCTGAAGCGCGGCCACTGCGGCGGCCGAATTCCAGTCGGTGTAGGGATCGACCCAGGGGCTGACGAGCACGCGGATAGGATCGACGCCGTTGTTCCAGGCGAGGTCGAGGAACTCGGAATGGTCGGCTCCGGGCTTCCAGCCATAGACACGGACGCAGTTCACGCCCAGCGCACGCATGAGCGGAAGGTCGCGCAGATGGAGCGCACGCCAGTCGCGGGTGTAGAAGTCGCTGTGGGGCGGGCGACGGGCGTCGTGGCCGATGGGAACGGGGTTGTAGCAGATGCCGCGCATCTGGAAGCGGACGCCGTCGATGCGGACCTCGCGGCCGTGGATCGTCACTTGGGCGGACCATCCTTGGGCGACGGCGATGCTGAGGCCCAGCAGAACAAAAAAGCGGACCAACCCGGGGCTGGTCCGCCTTGGCTGAAAGGATCGGAAGTTCACGCGCGACGGGAACGACGGAGCAACCAAGCACCACCGGCCAAGGCCAGCAGGCTGGCAGCCGTCGGCTCGGGCACGGTGACGGCTTCGGCGAAGGTGGTGGCGACGACGAGATCGTCCACGGTCAACGACGCGGCATTGGCGGCGGAGCCTTGGCGGAGGTTCACGGCGGCGATGCCGACGGGTTCTGCGCTGACGCTGGTCCAAGTGTCGGAGACGAGCGCGGTGTTGTTGCCCTGGTTTTGGCCGTCGGCCGGGTTGACGTAGAGGTTGGCGGTGTCGTTGACCGTGCCAGCGACGCGGTTGTAGGCGAGGACGATCCGGTAGTCGGTGTTGAAGCTGAACTCGGTGGTGCCGTAATTCACGCTGCCGCCGGAGCCGCTGGTTTCCAGATAGCCCAACTGGAAGCCGGAGCCGGAGGAGCGGATGAAGGTCCGCGCGTAGAAGAGCGATGAATCCCCGGCGGCGGGAGTGAAGTGCAGGAAATAGTCCCCACCGGCGGCGGCGGTGGCCACTTTGATGGTGGCGCCGATGTAGAAGCTGCTGCCGTCGGAGAGGGTCAGGCCGGAGGTCAGGGGCTTGTAAACGTCCTGGCCCGTGGTGGCGAGTGAAGCAACCCCATTGATGGCTTGAATCGGCGCGTTGGTGGTTGCGCCTGTCTGTGCCCAAGATCCTTGGCCGACAAGATCGCCGTTGGAGTAGGAGGAAAAGGTTTCCAGCAGGTTGACCTCGGCGTGGAGGGCGGGGGCGAGGGCGGCGCAGGCGGCCAAGAGACCGGCGGTTTGGAGCAGGCGTTTCATGGGCGGTGGTGTTTTGGGACGATGCGTTTCTCTCAGGCGGGATTGGTTCCGGAAACGAGCCAAGGGGGCAACCCGCGACGGCGGAAGCTATCGGGGCGACCGGTGGCTTTCAAGGTCGCGCTTGCGGTGCCCGGGGCGTTGCTGGCATTCCACGCCGATGTCCCCGCCTTCAGATCCCAAGCCTTGGTATCGGTTGCTCTACGTGCAGGTGCTGATCGCCGTCGGCATCGGCATCTCGATCGGGCACTGGTATCCCGACGCGGGCAAGGAGCTGAAACCGCTGGGCGACGCCTTCATCAAGCTGGTGAAGATGATCATCGCGCCGATCATCTTCTGCACCGTGGTCCACGGCATCGCCTCGATGTCGGACATGAAGAAGCTGGGCCGGGTCGGGGCCAAGACGTTGTTCTACTTCGAGATCGTCTCCACGCTCGCGTTGGTCATCGGACTGGTGG
>CBFGQE010000578.1:0-2574 GCA_965650815.1 uncultured bacterium | reverse complement strand
AGGCATCCGGCCAACTCCACCAGCGTCTGGAGCCGCTCGCTGATGACATCCGCGTGCGGGAGCTTGGTCTCGTGCGGCAACACCTCCCAGGCGGGATAGAAGAGCGGCTTGGTTTCGCCCATCCACGTCTCCAGATCGAGCTGCGCGCTCTCTTGCGACTTCAGCAAGTCCGTCACTAGGACCACCGGCCGATCTGGAAACCAATGCTGCACCACGGCGGCGAGGAACGGCTGGGCCGGTCCCGGCACCGCGTTCAACGACAATGCGCCGCCCCGCTCCAATCGCCCGCGCAGGGCCTGCGCGGCGGGAGCCTCGGCGACGGCGGCCACGATGGACGCGGCCGCGGCTGGATTCGATTCCGCCAAAACTGGAGCGCAAGCTGTTGGGTGGAACCCCGCCCGTCAACTTGGATGGTGTCTCTTCTCTTCGCCCAACAACGATTCCGCAATCTGCTCCAACGACGCCGTGCCCGTCGTGCCGAGCTGGTGGATGACAACGGACGCGGCGGCCATCGACAGCTCCATCGCTTCGCGCAGATCCGCGCCGGCGGCCAGGGCGGCGGCGAGGTTCGCGGTGACGCAGTCCCCGGCGCCCACGATGTCGATGGGGCCGCGCACGGGATGCGCGGGAATGTGGGCGATGTCGCCGTCTGGCCGCGCACAGACGATGCCCTGCTCGGCCAAGGTCACGAAGACGGGTTGGTCGGTCCATTGGGCCAACGCGGCGGCGTGTTGCTCCACCGACGTCGCGCCGTGCGGGAAACGTTCGGAGGGAAACGCCGTCAGTTCGGAGGCGTTCATCTTGAAGACGAAGCCCGGCGGAAACTCGCCCAAGCCGCGCCGACAGTCGGCGATGGCATTCACGCTCGGCCGTTGCTCCAAGGCGCGACGCAAGGTTTCCAGCAGTGGAGCGGAGACGACACCGGTTCCGGCCAAGTCCACTTGATCCATTACGATGACGGCATCGACCTGCGGCACCAGTTCTTCGACCGAGCGGCACAACCGTTCCACCACCGCTGCGGGCGTGGGCGTCCAGTTCTTGCTGTCCAGTCGGCTCAGCTCTTGCGGCGATTGGCCGGGCGAGACGAGCAGCGGCTTGCAGTAGGTGAAGGTGCGGCGTTCGGGCGTGGCGAGGAAGTGGTCCAGGCGCACGCCGGGCAAGCGGCCGAGCGCGCGTTGCAGTTCCAGACCTTCGCCGTCGTCGCCGCAGAAGCCGACCGGATGCAGCGTGCCGACGCCGAGCGCGGCGAGGTTCGCGAGGATCGTTCCCGCCGCGCCGGCCTGGGAACGGACGCGGACGACATTGTGGACGGGCAGGCCGGTCTCGATGGAAGTCTCGGTCTTCGCGGGATCGATCTCCAAGTAACGGTCGAGGCAGAAGTCGCCAACGACCGCGAGGCGCAGTCCGGCGTAGCGCGCGGCGAGTTGCTCGAAGCGGGCGGCGTTCATGGGCGGCAAAGGGCGTCGTGCAAGTGGTGGACGAAGGCGGCGTTGTCGCACTGGCTGTAGCGCATCGCGCCGCCCATGCGGGAGTAGCTCTTGCAGAAGCGCAGGTAGTAGGCGGGATTCGTCTTCGGCGGTTCGCCCTGCGACCAATCCCAGCCACCGCTGTCTTGGAGATCGACGACTTGGATGTGGAAGTTCCGCACCACGCTACGGCCCGATTGGAGACGGAGATTGTTCACGCAGCTCAGGCTCTTCTCGAAAACCTGCGGCCCCATGATGGCGGAACCGATGGAGAGAACCACGCCGCCGTCCAGCCGCTCGACGGAGCCACCGAAGAGCTTGAAATCGAGCTCGCCCGCGCGGCCGATGACCGCGCCGTTGAAGACGGGATGATTGGAGATGATGTCGTAGCCGATGCCGGGATGGACCGTGACCGGAACGCCGTGACGCCAAGCGGAGGCGAGGATGCTTGCGTGTTTCCAACGGTGCTCCACCGCATGACGACCGCCATGCCAACGGCGCCGCGTCATCGTCTGGAGCAGATCGGCGCGGGCGGCGGTCAGGGGATGGGCGGGCTCGCTGCGGATGGCTTGGGACAGTTCTTCAACCGTGGGCAGATCGGCTCCGTCTTCCGCGATGAAGCGACCCAAGGAACGTCCGTAGCCAAGACCTTCGAGCGCGCCGGCCATGAGCGCGAGGTGGATGTTCGCCGAAGTTTCGTCCCAAGTGCCGAAGGAACCGCTGGCGACGTTTTCCTCCACGCCTTCGCTCGAAGCGCCGAGCCAAGCGTATTCCCAGTCATGGATGGTGCCCGCGCCGTTGGTCGCAAGATGGGTGATCCAGCCGCCGGCCATCAAACGGTCCAGGAGCAGCGCCGTGCCGTTGCGCAGCAGATGCGCGCCGTAGATGAGCATGACGGCGGCGTTCTGCTCACGGGCCATGCGGATCTGCGCGGCGCAGTGCGCGATGGCCTCGGCGCAATCGCCGGAGATGGCAGTGGGCCGGGAACCGGGCTGGATCAGGATGTCGTCCGCGCGGGTCAGGGTGCGGCGCTCGACCAAGGGAAAGACGCGGAGGCGGTCGATATCCAGCGGCTGGGGTTGCATCGGCCGCCACCTTCAGGAAGCGG
>CBFGQE010000577.1:0-2578 GCA_965650815.1 uncultured bacterium | reverse complement strand
TGGATCGATCTGGCCCGCCGGATCTATGTGGAAGCGCTCCCGCACCACGATCTCGCCTATCAGGTGCTCGCCGATGGCCAGGCCGGGCTGGAGAAGTTCGAGTCCATCTTCGAGCCGATCGAAGCGGCGGAAAAGGAACGCGAACAGATGCTCGCCGCGCTGCTGGTCGCCGATCAACCAGCTCCCAGGCCCGACGCCCCGACGCCCGCCATGCGCCGCATCGAACGGGAGTTTCCCTACGTCGCGCCGGAGCGGCGTCCGCTGCTGGAAGCCATCGAGGCCGATTACCGGGATCGCGAAGAAAAGAACTACCAATCCGCTTCCGACTACAACGCGCGCCGAAAAAACCGCGAGCAATGGGCCCAGGCCAAACGCGCCGAGATGGAGGCGATGATGGACGAAGGCGAACGCGCGGAGTTCCAGCGCCGCGAATGGGCCGAGAAGCACTCGCAACGGTTCCACACCCTCTCCGTCGTCGCGCGCTCGGCTGAGGAGCTGCGGAGCCTGGCGGGCTTGTCGATGGACGAACTGGCCAACGCCCTCGGTCCCCAAAGGCTGGCCGATCTCCACCGCATCGCCGAGCTGCGGCCGGTGTCGGCGCGGGACGCCTCCCCCTCCGACCCTGCGGCCGACCGGGAATTCTTCGCGGTCCACGGCAGCTTCGAGCACCTTGACCGTGTGGCACGGCGGTTCCATCTGCCGCCCTCGGCGTCGCGGGCGGCGTTGGCCGTGTTCCGCGACTACGAGTCGACCTTGAAGACGGTGGACGAGGAAAAGGACCTGCTGCCGCGTGATCGCCGTCAGTTGCTGCGGGGCTTGGAGGCGGAACGCGACCGGAAGATGGAATCCCTCTATGGCCGCGAAGCCTGGGAGACCTACCGCTTCCACTACGGCGACTGGTGAGCCGTCTGGGGCACGTCACTCCTCCGGCCGGTCGAAGCCGCCGCTCATGAGCTGGATCAGCGGGAGGAACATCGCGACGACGATGCTGCCGACGACGAGCGCGAGGAAGATCAGCAGCAAGGGTTCCAGCAGCGAGGTCATGGCGCTGGCGGCGTTGTCCACCTCCTCGTCGCAGTTGTCCGCGATCTTCAACAGCATGTCGGGCAGCGCGCCGGTCTGCTCGCCCACATCGACCATGCCCGCGATCATCGCGGGAAAGACGCGCGAGGACTTCAGCACGGGCGCGATGGCGTCGCCTTCCTTCACCCGGTCGTGGACAGTCCCGATGACGCCGGCCACGACGACGTTCCCGGCGGTTTCGCGGAGGATGGTCAGCGTCTGGAGAATCGGCACGCCGCTGCCCACAAGGGTGCCGAAGGTGCGCGCGAAGCGGCCAATGGCCACCTTCTTCAGCACTGGGCCGAGCCCCGGCAGGGCGAGCTTGAACCGGTCGAAGAATTTCCGACCAGGCTTGGTGGCCAAAAGCATCCGGAACACGGCGACGATTCCGGCGACGACGGCCAGGAGCGGGAGGAAGTTCTTCTGGATCGCTTGGCTCAGGCCGAAGACCAGCTCGGTGAAGGGCGGCATCGCGAGGTTGTTCATCCCGGCGAAGACCTCCTTGAACTTGGGGATGACATACACGAGCAGGATGCCGACGACCGCGATGGCCACGAAGATCACGGCGCAGGGATAGAACATGGCGGCCTTGACCTTGCCCTTGATCTTCTCGGCCTTCTCCATGAACTCCGCCAGCCGCCGCAGCGTGACGTCGAGCGCGCCGCCGAGTTCGCCCGCCTTCACCATGTTCACGTAGAGCCGGTTGAAGGTCTTCGGATGCGCGGCCAGCACTTCGGCGAAGGTGCCGCCGCTCTCGATCCCTTCGGCCAGCTTGGCCGCGATGCCCTTGAGCGCGCGCGAGGTCTCCTGCTCGTGCAACAATCGCAAGCCGCGCAGGAGCGGCATCCCGGCTTCGAGCAATGTGGCGAGGTTGCGGGTGAAGGCCGCGAGCTGCGGCGTCTTCACGCGTCCGCCGGTGCCGGGGATGGAGAGATCGAGCAGCGCGCGCCAACCGGTGGAACGCGGGCCGCGCTTGGCTGCAACGGTGCGCTTGGGTTGGGCGACAACGCTGATCCGGACGGGGAAGAGCCCCATGTCCTTGATGCGTTTGAGCGCTTCGGACTGGTCGCGGGCATCGATCGAGCCGCGCGATTCGTCGCCGCGCGGGTTCAGGGCCACAAAGGAAAACTGGGACATGGTGCCTCCTCCGGAATGCGTCGTGGATGGTTTCTGCGGACCTCCGGCGAAACGCCGCCCTCGGCCCGTCGCAGAGTTGGACCGATGCGGAGGCGGAGCGTCACGCGGATGGATCGCCGCGAAAAACGCAAGCGGCGCAAAGCCGGAGCAAAGACCTGCAGGCTCGATCCTTTTGGGCCTATTGCGTTTCTTTGTGGCCAATCCGAACGCTCTGTTTGGGTTCCAGGTGCCGGGCGGAATCGTGCGGGCTCACCCGATCAGGGGAAGAGACGAGACCGGAGCGGGCCGTTAGAACTGGCCCCGATCCGGTCCCGGCGTTGCTGTCCTTGGAATTGGTTGCATCCCGGCCTTGCCCGAAACGTCCACCTACGTAGCATTT
>CBFGQE010000576.1:0-2579 GCA_965650815.1 uncultured bacterium | reverse complement strand
GCCGGATGATCTGGGCCAAGGTGATCTGGCCCGGGGAACGGCTGAGTTTGTAGCCACCCGACACACCGCGTCGGCTTTCGACAAATCCAGCCCCGCGCAGATCGTGCAGGATCTGCTCCAGAAACTTCTTCGGAATGTTCTGCTGATCAGCGATTTGCTGGATGGAAACGACCTCCCGTTCGAAGGCCAATCCCAGCACCACCAAGGCGCGCAGCGCATACCGACCTTTGAGGGAGAGTTTCATCGGGAAGCCATGTTTTCGGAGAATCTGAAGTGGTTTTGTCGAGATTGCAGGAACTTTTTTGATGATACGTAAGATTCACCGGGAAAGGTTGTTACATTCTTATTATCCCAAAACACTACCAGATCAGTAGAGAATTGTTTGACGGCACGATTTTGAAACAATACTAACTTGATCAAGTTTAGTTTGTTTATGAAAAAAGCCATCCAAACCACTGCGCTGCTGCTCCCGGCGTTTTCTGCGCTGGCGGCTGCGCCCGACGCAGATCGCGTTCGGGAACTCGAAGAAAAACTCAACGCCTTGGAACAGCGCTATCGCGTCTTGGAGCGGCGCTGGGAGCTGGACCAAGAAGCGGCGGATACCAAAGCCAAGTCCGCGCCGACCGTCTCGCTCGGCGCCGGGGGCTTGGCCATTCAAACGGCCGACACGAACTTCGCCTTCCGGGTCCGGGGTTTGGTTCAGGCGGACAGCCGGTTCTACTTCGACGACGGCGGCATCGCGAACAACGACGCCTTCCTCATCCGCCGGGCGCGGCCGATCTTTGAAGGCACGTTCTTCCGCGACTTCGACTACCAGTTCGTCGCCGAGTTCGGTGGCACCGGCTCGCCGTCGCTGCTCGACGCGAATCTCAACTACCGGTTCCGACCCGAACTCCAGTTCCGGGCGGGCAAGTTCAAGGCACCGATCGGGCTGGAGCAGCTCCAGTCCGATCCGGTGCGGTTTCTCTCGGAAAACGCCCTCCCGACCGGCCTCGTGCCAAACCGCGACGTCGGGTTCCAGCTCCACGGTGAGATCCGGGACGGACTGCTCCAGTATCAGGCCGGCGTGTTCAACGGCCTGGGCGACGGGCGCAGCAGCAACAATGGAGACTTCGACGACGACAAGGAATTCGCCGCCAGAATCTTCGCCCATCCCTTCAAGCTGGGCGGACCGGAGTTCCTGCGAGGGCTCGGGCTGGGCGGGAGCGGGAGCTGGGGCGAACGGAACGGCGCCAACGGGCTGCCCGCCGGCTACGCCACCGAAGGCCAGCAAACGTTCTTCAGCTACGCGGCCAATGCCGTGGCGGATGGCGAAACGCATCGGCTCTCGCCCCAGCTCTACTACTACGTCGGGCCGTTCGGGCTGCTCGCGGAATACGTCGTTTCAGGCCAGGACGTCCGCATCCCGGCGCGGTCCGACTCGCTGCAAAACTCGGCGTGGCAAGTGACCGCGAGCTGGGTGCTGACGGGCGAGGACGCCGGTTTTCGCGGAGTGACGCCGCGTCGGCCGTTCAGCCTTCGCGACGGAAGTTGGGGCGCGTTCCAAGCCGTGGCGCGAGTATCGCAGCTCGAAGCGGACGACGATGCGTTCTCCCTGGGCTATGCGAACCCCGCGACGTCGGCCCGCGAGGCCACGGCCTGGACGGTGGGCGTGAACTGGTATCTGAACCGCAATGTCCGCGCGAACCTCAGCTATACCCAAACGGACTTCGACGGCGGGGCGGCGGCGTCCGCCGATCGGCAAACGGAGAAGTTCCTCGTCAGCCGCTTCCAGCTTTCGTTCTGAAAAACCACCTCAACTCCCACTCGAAAATCCATGAAAACGATTCGCTCCCTAGTGTTCGCCGCTGTCGCCGGATGGTCCGCCATTTCGGCCTCGGCGAAGGATCTCCAGCTCCTCAACGTCTCCTACGATCCGACCCGCGAGCTCTACACCGAGGTCAACGCCGCCTTCGCCCAGCAATGGAAGGCGACCTCCGGCCAGACCGTCGTGATCAAGCAATCCCACGGCGGCTCCGGCAAACAGGCCCGCGCGGTCATCGACGGCCTGGAAGCCGATGTCGTCACCCTCGCGCTCGCGCCGGACATCGACGCCATCGCCGAGAAGTCGAAGCTTCTGCCCGCCGATTGGCAAAACCGGCTCCCGGACAACGCCACGCCCTACACCTCGACCATCGTGTTCCTCGTGCGGAAGGGGAATCCGAAGGGCATCAAGGACTGGGGCGATCTGGCCAAACCTGGCATCGGCGTCGTGACGCCCAATCCGAAGACCAGCGGCGGCGCGCGCTGGAACTATCTCGCCGCTTGGGGCTGGGCATTGCATCAGCCCGGCGGCAACGACGCCACGGCGCGCGAGTTCATCGCCAAGCTCTTCAAGAACGTGCCCGTGCTCGACACCGGCGCGCGCGGTGCGACCACGACCTTCGCCCAACGCGGCATCGGCGACGTGCTGTTGGCTTGGGAGAACGAAGCCTTCCTCGCCATCCACGAGCTGGGGCCGGACCAGTTCGAGATCGTCATTCCGTCCGAAAGCATCCTCGCGGAGCCGCCCGTGGCCGTGGTGGAGAAGGTGGCCAAAC
>CBFGQE010000575.1:0-2584 GCA_965650815.1 uncultured bacterium | reverse complement strand
CCGGCTCTTTCTGCCCGCTTGGAATTCCCGGACCGGCTGCGTAGGCTATCCCCATGCCTGAGAAGTCTGTCGGACAGGTGTCACGCGCCGTGCGGGAACAATACGAAAAGGGGTTGGCCGCCTTTCAGCGGAACAATTTCGACTACGCCATCCAGATCCTTTCGGCCGTGCTCGACCAGGAGCCCGGCCTCCTGGATGCGCGCCAAACGCTCCGGGCCACCCAGTTCAAGAAGCCCCGCGAGAAGGCCGGCTTCTTCAAAAAGCTGGTCGGCACCGCCAGTTCCTCCCCCGCCTTGGCCAAGGCCCAGCTCCAGCTCCGCTCCAACCCCAAGGAAGTCCTATCCACCGTCGAAGGCGTGCTGAACTCCGATCCCGGCAACCCCTCCGCGCACAAGCTCCTGGCCGAGGCCGCCCAGCAGCTCGACCTGCCCAAGACCGCCACGCTCTCGCTGGAGATCGTGGTCAAGGCCGATCCCGACGATCTCAAGGCCGCGCGCGCCCTCGCGGACCTCTACTTCAAGCAGGACCAGCTGCAAAAGGCGCAGGAGCAATACGCCCGCTTGGCCGAGGCCGCGCCGCACGATCCCGAGCTCCAGCAGACGATCAAGAACCTCCACGCCCGCCGGATGCTCCTCGAAAAGGGCTACGGCGCGATCGAGTCCGGCCAGGCCTCGTATCGCGACATCCTCCGCGACGAGCAGGCCTCCGTGGCGCTCGAACAGGCCAACCGCCAGGTCAAGGACACCCACGTGGCCGATCGCCTCATCGCCGACTACGAGGCCAAGCTCCTGGTCGAGCCGGAGAACCGGAACCTCATGCGCCAGACCGCCGACCTCCTCGTGCAGAAGAAGGAGTTCGACCGCGCCCTCGCCTACTACGACCGCATCCTCGCCGTCGAAGGCACGACCGATCCCACGCTGGAAAAGGCCGTGACCGAGCTGAAGCGCCGCCGCCTGGACCATCTCGTCTCCCTGCTCGACCCCGCCGCGCCCGACCACGCGGAGAAGAAGGCCGCCCTGGAGCGCGAGCGCGACGAGCTGGTCCTCGCCGAATGCCGTTCCCGCGTGAACCGTTTCCCCTCCGATCTCCTGCTCCGGTTCGAGCTGGGCGAACTTCTCTTCAAGTCCGGCCGTCTGGGCGAGGCCATCCAGGAATTCCAGCGTTCGCAGAACAACCCGCAGAAGCGGCTCCCCTCGATGAACCTCCTCGGCCAGTGCTTCGCCGCACGGAAGATGAACGACCTCGCGGTCCGCACCTTCCAGAACGCGCTGAAGGAAAAGCCGTCGCTGGACGAGGAGAAGAAGGAGCTGCTCTACCACCTCGGCTGCGCGCTGGAGAAGATGGGCCAGACCGAGGCCGCGATGGACCAGTTCAAGCAGATCTACGAGGCCGACATCGGCTACCGCGACGTGTCCGCCAAGGTGGACGCCTTCTACGCCTCGCAGGGATAAAAACGGGAGAGCGAACGGCCACGTCCGCGTCCCGTCCAGGACATCGTCCGGCCTAAAACCGGTGCGTGCGGAACCATTCCAGCGCTTCGGCCAGCGCTTCCTTCACCGGAGTCTGGGGCAGGCCGAGTTCCTGGACCGCCTTGGTCGGCGTCACCCACATCTTGCGCGCAGCCATGCGCACGCCGCCCAGCGGAGCCCGGGGCGGTTGGCCGCTGATCTTCGACCAGGCTTCGTTCACGTAGGCCGCGCCGTAGGCGCACCAGAGCGGCAGGCGGACCTTGGGCGCGGGGATGCCGCTGATCTCCGACAGTTGCTGGAGCGTCTGGCGCAACGTCCAGTTGCCCTCCAGGTGGCCCAGCAGATAGCGCTCGCCGATCCGTCCGCGTTCCGCCGCGAGGATGTGGCCCTCCGCCACGTCGCGCACGGACACCCAGTTCAAGCCCGTGTCCACGTAGGCCGGCAAGCGGCGGTTCAGGAAGTCGCGGAAGATCTGGCCGGTCGGCGTGGGCTTAAGGTCGAGGCCGCCGATGGGCGTCGTGGGGTTGACCACGACGATGGGGGCGCCTTGGGCCGCGAGGCCGAGGGCGACCTGTTCCGCGCGCCATTTCGAGAGCTTGTAGGGGTTGCACATCTCCGCCTCGGTGGAGAGGCAGGTTTCGTCGGCGGGCACCACGGTGTCGTCCGGCCCGGCCTTGGGCAGGCGCAGGCAGCCGACGGTGCTGGTATAGACGATGCGGGAGCAGCCCGCCTCGGCGGCGGCGGCCAGCACGTTGCGCGTGCCTTCGACATTGGCGGCGAACATCGGCGCGTAGTCCGGCAACCACAGGTGGTAGCTGGCGGCGACGTGGAAACACCAGTCGGCCCCCGCCAGCGCGGGCTTCAAGGTTTCGGGACGGCCCACCCAGTCGGCCTCCACCACGCGCACCGACGCGTCGGGCAGCGCGCGGCGATCCGCTCCGGGCCGGAGCAGCACCGTGACCTCGTGCCCACGGGCCCTCAGGGCGCGGACCACATGGGCTCCCACGAAACCGGATGCGCCGGTCACCAGACAGCGTGCAGACATTGGCCGAGCTGATTAGTCGAGCCGTCGCGCCGGGGCAAAGCCAAATCCGGAAACACTTGCGGTGAACCAA
>CBFGQE010000574.1:0-2586 GCA_965650815.1 uncultured bacterium | reverse complement strand
CCCTGCCACGCCACGACGCCGTGGGGTTCGAGCAGGATCTGATACTTCTTCCAGAACTCGCTGAGCGACGTGCGGGTGCGCTCGTCGTTGATGGAGCTGGAGAACACGTCGCGGCGCATCGCGTCGAGGTTCGGCTGGACGTGGATCTGGCCGGTCTCGTCCATCTGGCCGCCATAGACGGCGACGAGGCGGGCGAGGTTGCTCGGATGGCCGACGTTCATCGCGTTGGAGACGGAGTTGCGCGACGGCGAGATCTTCTCGTAGTGGCCGGTGGCGAGGTAGCGCGGGAACGCGTCGTTGTCGTTGACCGACGCGATGATCTTGCGGATCGGCAGCCCCATCTCGCGCGCCGTGACCGCGCCCATCATGTCGCCGAAATTCCCGCTCGGGATGCTGAAGACCATTGGCTCGCCCGGCTGCGCCAACCGCGAGGCGGCGTAGAAGTAATAGACGCTCTGCGGCAGGAGCCGGCCGATGTTGATCGAGTTCGCCGACGAAAGATGGATGCGCTCCAACGCGGGGTCAGTGAAGGCGCGCTTCACCATGGCCTGGCAGTCGTCGAACTTCCCGTCGATGGCCACGGTGCGGACGTTGTCCTTGAGCGTGGTCATCAGCTTGCGCTGGCTTTCGCTGACCTCGGCCACGGGGAACAACACGATGACCCGGACGCCGGGAACCCTGTGAAACGCGTGGGCCACGGCCGCGCCGGTGTCGCCGCTGGTTGCGGTGAGGATGGTGACCTGCTTGCCGTCTTCCTGGAGGAACCGGCCGAACATCTGCGCCATCATCTGCGCGGCGAAGTCCTTGAACGAAGCCGTTGGGCCCTGGTCCAGCCGCATCAGATAGACACCGTAGTGGATGATTTCCAGCGGCACGCCGAAGTCGTAGGCCTTGTCGCACATGGCCTCCAAGGCGTCGTCCGGAATGATGCCCTGGGTGAACTTCCGCAGCACACGGTAGGCGACGGTGCGATAGGGCAGATCGGCGAACTCCGCGATTTCCTTCACCGTCAGCCGGGGAAACCGCTCGGGAAGATACAGGCCGCGGTCGGGCGCTTGTCCGTTGAGGAAAGCCTCGCGGAGATTGACGGCGGGCGACCGGCGGTTGGTGGAACGGAACAGAAGGGTGCTCATTCGAAACTCTCCACGCGGATCAGCACGGGGGCGGCCTTGACCACGGACAGCTTGGCTAGCGCGGCCAACGCCTTGTTCATGGTGCGGTTCGCCGCGTCGTGGATCATCAGCACCAAGGGCACGGTGTCGCCTTCGGATCCTTCCTGCTGGATGACGGAGGAGATCCCGATGTTGGCCCGGCCGAGGATGGAGGTGATCTTCGCCATCACCCCGGGACGGTCCACGACGGACAGCCGCAGGTAGTAGCGGGAAACGACGTCGTCGATCGGCAACACCTTGCCGTTGCGTTCATGGCAGACGAAGGCGGGCACGCGATGGTGGCTGCCGCATTTCAGGTCGAGCGCGGCGTCCGCCAAGTCGCTCAAGACCGAGCTGGCCGTCGCGTCCTGTCCGGCCCCGCGTCCGTAGAAGAGCGTGTCGCCCACGATGTCGCCGCGCACCAACACGGCGTTGAAGACGTCGTTGACCGAGGCGAGGACGTGGGAATTCGGGACCAGCGCGGGATAGACGGAGACTTGGATGCCGGATTTGTTTTTCGTGCTCCGCGTTCCGCCCTCTGCATCCGTCTTCACGATTCCGAGCAGCTTGATCGTGTAGCCCAGCTTCTCGGCGAACTGGATGTCGAGCTGGGTGATGCCGCGAATGCCTTCCGTATAGATCTGCTTGGGTTGGACCCAGAAACCGTGGGCCAAGGAGGCGAGAATGCCGGTCTTGTGCGCCGCATCGTGGCCGTCCACATCGAGGTCCGGCGGCGTCTCGGCGTAACCGAGCCGCTGGGCATCGGCGAGGACGTCGGCGTAGTCCGCGCCCTCGCGCTTCATCCGGGTGAGGATGTAGTTACAGGTGCCGTTGACGATTCCGTAGAGGCGCGTGACGCGGTTGCCGATGAGGCTTTCGCGCAGGGTCTTGATGACCGGGATTCCGCCCGCGACGCTGGCTTCGTAGTAGAGGTTGACCCCGTGCTTCGTGGCGGCGGCGAAGAGTTCCTCGCCGTGGGCGGAAAGCAGCGCCTTGTTGGCCGTGACCACGGGTTTGCCGGCGGCCAAGGCGGCCAAGACCACTTCGCGGGCCGTGCCGGTGCCGCCCATCAGCTCCACCACCACATCGACATCCGACGCGGCCACCACCGACTTCCAGTCGGTGGTCAGGAGCTTGCCGGGTAGGGCGACAGCTCTCTTTTTCTTGAGGCTGCGGACGGCGACGCGCGTGATGCGCAGGTCCAATCCGAGACGGGAAGCCATCAGGCCGCCGTTGCGGGCGAGCGCCTGAAAGACGCCTCCGCCCACGGTGCCACCGCCGATAATGCCGATATTGACCTGACGCACAGGGCGGGGAGCTTGCAAACCCTAGGCGAGCGGGACAACGAGATTTTCAAAGCTCCAGCATCCGGGACTTCCATTCCCTTGCCTTGGCCATCCGTTCAATCGGCAGCTTCAGTCTCCCGACCGATGGC
>CBFGQE010000573.1:0-2586 GCA_965650815.1 uncultured bacterium | reverse complement strand
ATCTCCAACCCGGGGTTCGCGCTCCTTCCCGCGAATCCGGGTTATTTGGATATGCGCCAAAGGAGGAGCGTCGCTCCGGACAGCCAAAGGCCGCCGGGCATTGCTTCTGGCCGAGCCGCTGCATCCGCCATCCTCATGCGCAAACTCGCCAGACTCCTGCTAAGGACATCCCATCCTCCCGCTCTCTTCTCAAAGACTGTAGCTGCCTCCTTCACAATTCCCGGAACACGCCGTCCGCGCCCAGCACGATGATCTTGGGCGAAGGGCCGAAGCCCAGTTCCAGGTAGATCAGGCGGATGTTGGCCGCTTCCAGTTCGGTCAGGGTTGTCGGGGACAGGCCAGGTTCGAGGCGCGGTTCGAAGAGATATTCCTCGGTGAAGTTGTGGTGGCCGGGGCGATGGGTCTGGGAGAAGTAGTTCGTCAGCGTCAGCGGTTGGCTCGTCAGGCCTTCGATGCGCGTCTCCACGAAGCGCAGCAGCGGCGCGGTGTAGCCGCCGACCGATTCACCGTCGCTCTCGGGCCAGTAGAAGCGGGTCTCGATGCGGACGCCGGTTTTGTTCGTGGCGACGCGGTGCTGGAGGAGCGAGCCGGGCGGCACCGGCGCGACGGGTTCCAGCACGACAAACTCGTTGGTCACAACGATCGGTTCTCCCATGTAGTCAAGCGCCGGCACCGGCGTGGCGTAGGCGACGTGGAGGCGATGGGTGAAGTCCCTCTGGGTGAAGATGGGCGGGGTGGCCCCGGTGACGTTGGTCTCGATGAGCGTTTCCAAGGTCCAGCGGCGCTGGGCCGTTCCCGCTTCGGTCGTCCAATGGTCGAGCGCGCCCGACACGGAGTTCGACGCGTTCGGCCAGCCGTTCAGCGGGCCGGACAAGGTCTGGATCGTCCCGTTGGAGAGGTATTGCAGCGTGCCTTCGAGATGGATGCCGGCGGCGAGGTTCGTGCCGGAGAGCCGCAGCGAGCGCGTGCGCAGGGTCCAGAGCGACTTCAGCCGGTGATTGGAGAAGACGTCGCCGGCCTCCATCTGGGCGACGCGCCATTCGGTCGGCTCGTCGATGAGGAACGGCACGGTGGCGTTGGTCGTGGCGGGATTGGGCACCTCGCGGACCTGCTTCACCACGAGGCCGAGGGCGACGTCCTTCTTGTATTCGAAGTCGAGCGTGAAGGTGCTGCGCGTCGGGTTCAACTGGTGGAAGCGCGTGGCCACGGCGTTGAAGAGCCCGAGGAAGCCCCGGTAGTCCGCGTCCCATTGCATCACATGCGCGCCCAGCGGAACGCGGGAGGAACGGCGGGTCAGCGTGAGGTCGGCCGAAGCGCCGAAGCCGTAGATCTCGACGACCTCGGGCACGGCCGTGCCGTCGGGATTGGTCACGGATTCGGCGCCGAGCTGGCTGACGACCTGGCCCTGATAGCTCGTGTGGAAGGGCGAGACATTGTAGCGCAGCGTGGCCACGCCGTTGGCCAGTTCCACTTCGTCGGGGAAGGAATGGTGGACGAGCACGCCCATGCCGACTTCGGATTCATCCACGCCACGGCGGAGGCGTTCGAGGAAAGCCTGATCGTTGTAGAAGCTGGCATAGACCTTCTGGATCGCGCGGAAGACGCCGCGTTCCTTCGGCTCGCTCGGATCGCAGAGGCTGGGACCGGTGGTGTCGCCGTCGAGATCATCCAGCAAGCAGCCACTGTAGCTGTCGTAGAGGCCCGCGCCGGAGAAGCTCTCGGCGTCCTCCACATTGGTCGAGCTGCGGAAGCGGATCTTCCGCTCGGGGTCGAAGACCGTCAGCGCATTCGTCACGGCTTGTCGCAAGGCCGGAGCGAACACCGCGTCGTCTTCGATCCAGCCGCGGATCACCGCCAAGTCCTCCAACAGCGCGGGCATGTTCGGCGGATACTGCGTGTGTTCCGCGAGCCGGGCCTGAATGGCTGCGCGCAAGCTCGGAGCGCCGGACCACGGCTGGTCGAGGAAGGCGTCCCAGAGATCGAAGGAGAACGCGATGGCGGGCGGGGAGTTCGTGGGAATGGCGTCGCGCAGCATCCCGAAGTTCGCCGCTTTGCCGCCGAAGAAGACGATGTCCGCCGGGGACAGATCATCGGTCGAGGCGCTAAAACTGCCGCGTGTCTGTTTGGGCCGGTAGGAGATGGGCTCCGCTTGTTTGAGCGCGAGGAGCTGGGCCTCCAGCGCCGGGTCCAACGCGCCTTCCACATCGAGCACCTTGGTCTCGCCCCGGCCGAAGAGCGTCGTGGCGCGGACGATCACCTTGCGCCCGACCCAGGCCTGCACGCGGGTGCGTTCCGCTTCGTCCGGCAGATGCGCGAAGGGAATGCCGAACGACTGCGCGAGGATGGCCGTGTGGGAATTGGGCGTAGACGGCGTCAGCGACAGGATGCCCGCCACCAGCGGCGTCTCCGCCGGAACGCCATCGGTCAGAAGAATGTCCTCGGGCCGCAGCCGGCCATCGGCGAACGCGGCGACGATCTCGCCGGCCGGGAAATACTTCAGCCGACCGAGCGCCCAGCCCGGCGCATAGACGTGGTTGGCCGCGCCCCAGCGTTCCGTCGAGGCCACGGGGATGTTCCGGACGGCGA
>CBFGQE010000572.1:0-2596 GCA_965650815.1 uncultured bacterium | reverse complement strand
TCGAGGTGCTCTCCGGCGCGACCATCATGGGTGATGGCCGCGTGGCCCTGATCCTGGACCTCGGCGGCCTCGTCCGTTCCACCGAGGCCGCACACCGTTCACCCCACGCGGGCACCCTCCCCCCCATCCGGACCGAATAGCATTCGGCCAACCACTTCCCACAATGAGATTCATCAACGTCGCCTCCGTGTCCCTCGCCACAGCAGGGCTGGTTCTATGCTCGTTCGCAGGCGGACCTTCAGAGTCTGGCGCCGACCAAGCCGTCCGGAAGCTCCTCGAAGGAAACGGCCGCTACATGACGAATGCTCAGGCCCATCCGAACCAGACTGCGGAGCGACGGACCGAGGTCGCCCAAGGACAGCATCCGTTCGCGGCCATTCTCGCATGCGCCGATTCGCGGGTTAGTCCCGAGGTCGTTTTCGACCAGGGGCTCGGAGACCTGTTCACGGTGCGGGTGGCCGGCAACGTCGTGGACAACGCCGCGCTCGGAAGCCTCGAATATGCTGCGGAGCATCTGCGCACGCCGTTGATCGTTGTCCTCGGACACGAAAAGTGCGGCGCTGTTTCGGCCGCACTCGGAGGAGGCCATGCGGCGGGCCATATCCACACCGTCGTCGAGGCGATCCGGCCGGCCGTCAAAAGCAGCAAGGACCAGTCGGGCGATCCGCTGGACAATGCCGTCGTCGCCAACGTCCTGCTTGTCGTCAAGCAGCTCCAGACGGCCAAACCGGTGCTCAGCGAACTGATCAAGGCTGGGAAGCTCAAGGTCGTCGGCGCGCGCTATGACCTCGACACCGGCAAGGTCGAACTCCTGCCCTGAATCCGCCCCTTAATCTTCGCAACACCATCGGATCTATGAACCTCAACAACATCAAGATCAGCGCCAAGATCAACGGTCTGGCGGCCTCCATCCTCGTTCTGATGGGAATCGCCGTCGGCGTCAGTCTGCTGAAGTTCAGCCATGTCGGAGATGAGGTCACCGACATCGGCAAGAAGCACCTTCCGCTCAAGGCGGCAGTCGAGAAGATCTTGCTCCACCAAAACGAGCAAGCGGTCGCATTCGAGCGCATCGGACGTTTCGGGGAGAAGTATGCCACCAGCGAAAAGGCCCGCGCCGAATTCAAAGCGGCCGAGGCGGAGTTGGAGAAGCTCTCGCAGGCAGTGGACATGGAGTTCAAGAACGCCGAAGCGATCATCACCCATGGAATCGAAAGCGCCGGCAGCCAGTCCGAGCGGACAGAATACGAGGAACTGGGCAAAGAGCTGAGGGAACTGGACCACCGCCATGCGGAGTTCGAGAAGGAATCCAAGCAGGTTGCGGCCCTTTTCGAGGCCGGCAAGCTGCAGGAGGCCGATGAAGAGGACGAAAGGGTCCACATCATCGAGACCGATCTGCACAAGGGGCTTTCAGCGCTCAGCACCAATAAGATTTCGGGCCTTGTCGCCGCTTCGGTGACGACGGTCGCCGAACACGAACATTCGGCCCTAGTCTGGAGCGCGGCCCTCTCGGGCGCCGCGCTGTTTTTGGGGCTGTCCGCCGCGTTCTGGGTAGCCCGTGCCATCACTCGTCCGCTGAAGCTCGCGGTCGAAGTGGCGGACGGCATTTCACAGGGAGACCTGACTCGTCGTTTGGATATCGATCAAAAAGACGAGGTCGGGCAGCTCGCGGATTCGCTTACGAAGATGCTGGAGAACCTGCGCAACGTGGTCGGGGAAGTGAGCACGGCGGTGACGAACGTGGCGTCCGGTTCCGAGGAGCTGAGCGCGACGGCGCAGCAGCTGTCGCAGGGAGCGAGCGAGCAGTCGGCGTCGGCCGAGGAGACGACCTCCTCGATGGAGGAGATGGCGGCGAGCGTGCAGCAGAACTCCGACAACGCCAGGCAGACCGACAAGATCGCCAGCAAGGCCGCCGAGGACACTAGGGCCGGCGGCGAGGCCGTGACCCAGACGGTCAATGCCATGAAGGAGATCGCCGAGAAGATCAGCATCATTGAGGAGATCGCCCGCAAGACCGACCTGCTCGCCCTCAACGCCGCCGTTGAGGCCGCCCGCGCCGGCGAACACGGCAAGGGCTTCGCCGTCGTGGCTTCCGAAGTGAGGAAGCTCGCCGAGCGCTCCCAGACCGCAGCCGCCGAGATCAGCAAGCTCACCACAGACGGCGTCAACCGCGCGGAAGGCGCGGGCCAGATGCTGGTCCGGCTGGTGCCCGACATCCGCAAGACCGCAGAGCTTGTCCAGGAGATCGCCGCCGCCAGCAACGAGCAGAGCACCGGCGCCAGCCAGGTCAACAAGGCCCTCCAGCAACTCGACCAGGTCATCCAGCAGAACGCCGCCGCCTCCGAGGAACTGGCCTCCACCGCCGAGGAACTCTCCAGCCAGGCCGAGCAGCTCCAGGCCTCCATCGCCTTCTTCAAGATCGACAATGCCGGCGCCAGGCGCCCCGCCGCCCCCAAGCCTGTCGTCCAGCGCAGGGCCCCGAAACCGGAGCCCAAGACCGAAGCCCCCGCCCGCACCACGCGTCCCGGTGGAACGATCATCGAGCTTGGCTCGAACAAGGCGGGGCAGGTGGACATCCACGACAAGGACTTCACCTCCT
>CBFGQE010000571.1:0-2602 GCA_965650815.1 uncultured bacterium | reverse complement strand
TAATCGCTCCGATTGAATATCCCAAAGCAGTCGCGACATCCTTTAGGGTAAGTCCAAGGACCAGTCTGACGTCTTTGAATCGGGTATTTTCGGAATCCATAATTTACAACTTGCGCTTTCGGAATCCGAAAGTTATGGATTCCGAAACAATGACACCCGGCACAGCGACCATCAAAGCGACGCGCAGACCCAGGGGCAAGACTCGATTCCCCGGCATCTTGAACGACGCCGCTGCTCTGGGGGTGAACCGCAGGCATCTCTACTTCGTTTTGTGTGGGCAGCGTGAATCCCGTTCCCTGCTTTCCCGGTATGAGGCGTTGAAGGCCCGCCAGGCCGCCGAAAAGGCTGCGCAACCGGCCAGCCCGCAGAACGCGCCGGAAGCCCCCGCCGCTGTCTCCACACCCTCGGGCCTAGAAGTGCCTCTGCAAGGGCCGTTGCAAGCGTTGCAAGAGGCTGTCCCGGCTCCGGGTCAGACCCCGGCTTTCCCCGTTTCCCGTTCCTAACCCCTAACCATCGGTCCCCACCATGCGTTCCAAGACACCCCAGCCGAAGCCCGAAGAGGGCGGCTACATCGCCCGCAACCTGATCGACAGCCCGGAGTCGCTGCATCTGCGACAGGGGCCGTGCAAAGACCAAGTGTTCCTCTTTCCTGGAATCATCGGCCATTGCTCCCTGAGCGATGAAGCGGTCTTGAGCTTCCTCGCCGTCGTCGTGACCCACCACGGCAAGGCGTTGCTGGACGCTCCGTTGACCGCCACGCAGCGGGTGGACGTGGCGCAGGCCATCGCCCTCTGTGAATGGATCTGCGTGCAGAACGGCGCGGACAACGAGCTGCACTCCGGCAGCTCCCGTGCCTTGGAGATCGGCTTTGGCCTGCCGCCGTTGGCGGCTGCCGGGCGGAAGGGAGAGTCGGCCCAATGAGACTCGTCACCGTTTCCCGGCTGAATCTGCCAGCGTCACCGGCGGATTCACTCCCGCCCCGCGCGGGGCATCCCAAGTGCCGGAACCATTGGATCAAGCTGTTGATCACGCGCCAGCAAAGCGTCGTGCTCCTGGAGATCGGCCGGGCGCTGTATCCCAGCGCGCAGAACCTGAACCCGGCTTTCGCAGCGCGGGCCATCGTGGCCTGGTGCATGGGGAACTGGCGCGAGGTGGAGTCGGCCATCTGGCATGAAACCAAACGGGCTTTCGGGAGCGCCATGCCGACCGACTGCATTCCTCTCTGGCGTATCGCCGTGAAGGAGGACCCCAAGGCCGTGGCCGAGATGGAGATCTGGCTGGGACTCCGCCCGAGCCATCGCCCCGACTACCTGAAAGCCCATGTGTTGCTGACCTGGGCGCTGGCCCACTGGTGCCGGGTGTATCCCCGGTTGCTTGAGGGGATCTCCAAGCTGCCGTCGTGCGGTGAACTGCTGCCTGAAACCGACGCGGCCGGCGCGTTTCTCTTCCGCCGCTAGGACCATGATTTCACACTTTGCCCATCGATGCCTTGTTAGCCGTTCTGCCCCGAACGTTGGCGGAGGATGGTGGTTGGGTCGGGATCTTCCTGGCCTCCAGTCGGTGGGCAAACGGAACGGCGCGTGCCGAGCTTCGGCGGCACGGCGCGTGCCCGCGTTCGTAGGACGCGCCGTTCCTCCTCTTTCTCCCGGCTCCGATGCCGGATCGTTGCAACCCCTTTGCAGGCCCGGCTGGGTGGGGACCCCCCGGCCGTAAAAACGGCGGCCCTCCGCCGTGGCCTGCTTCCCTTTCCTGACCCCATGAGCCGGTCCCCGCTCGCTCAACACCTCTTCACCGCCGCCCGCCTCGCCGTGATGCTCGGTCTCGCCAAACGCTCCGTCCTGGAACGCCTCAAGGGCGTGCCCTCGGCCGGGACCGTCCTCGTCGGCGGCAATCCCGCCCAGGGCTGGATCTTCGCAGACCTGCCGACCGACTGGCGCGAGAGCTTGATCGCCGCCGCAAGCAATCAGGGTTTCCGCGACGTGTTCGCGTTGAACGCGGCTCCGCCTGCGCTCTGGCAACCGGCCGTCCCGCTCGCCCGTCTGGCCGATAGGAGCGTGGACAAGGCCCGCAAGCTCCAACGCGCCCTCTTGCCCGCGCTCGCGGAACTCGACCGCCTTGCCGCCGCCGATCTGGAGGCGCTGGGCGTGCGCTGCTATCGCGACGCCTTCGGCTTCGAGATCAGCGCGAAACATTTCCGGGCGCTGCTGGACCGCACGGTGGAACGCGACGCCGGCCGCGAAGATTGGGAGCGGCTCGAAATCTATCTGGACGAACGCACCGCCAAGCGGGCGGACGCGCCGCAGAACGACGACTGCGATCGCGCAATCTCCGAAGCATTGGCCATGTGTCGGAACCCCGCGAAGCCTACGCGGGACGAAGCCGCTTTTCTCTACGCCCGAGCCTTCGAGATCTTCGAGGAGATGCAGCGGGGCGGACGCACCGCCTGCCAGACGAGGAAGGCGTTGCTCGCGGCGCTACATTCACTGGTGCCAGCGCTCGCCGGTTCTCCGGAATCGCTCCGAAAGCTCTTCACTCGAAACCTCGCCCGTTGGATCGAAGGCGACCGCAAGCCCGAGGCGTTGATGGATCGCCGCTCCGAACA
>CBFGQE010000570.1:0-2606 GCA_965650815.1 uncultured bacterium | reverse complement strand
CCGCTGATGAAGGGCGGCTACATCGACTGGGTCATCTCCACCGGCGCGAACCTCTACCACGACCTGCACTTCGGCTTGGACATGAAGCTGCATTCCGGCACGCCGTTCCTCGACGACACCGAGCTGCACCAGGAAGGCGTCATCCGCATCTACGACGTGCTCTTCGACTACAACGTGCTGCTCGACACCGACGCCTTCGTCCGCGAAGTGATCCAGGGCCCCGAGTTCCAGCGGCCGATGGGCACCGACGAGTTCCACTACCTCCTCGGCAAATACGTCGCCGCCCGCCAGAAGAAACTCGGGATCAAGGACAGCTCCGTCCTCGCCACCGCCTACGAGTGCGGCATCCCCATCTTCACCAGCAGCCCCGGCGACAGCTCCATCGGCATGAACGTCGCCGCCATGTCCATGCGCGGCTCGCTGTTGATGCCCGACGTGAACCGCGACGTGAACCAGACCGCCGGCATCGTCTATCACGCCAAGTCCACCGGCCACACCAGCAGCGTCTTCATCCTCGGCGGCGGCAGCCCGAAGAACTTCATGCTCCAGACCGAGCCGCAGATCCAGGAGGTCATGGGCATCCAGGAGAAGGGCCACGACTACTTCCTCCAATGCACCGACGCCCGGCCCGACACCGGCGGCCTGAGCGGCGCCACGCCGGCCGAAGCCGTGAGCTGGGGCAAGGTCGATCCCGACAAACTGCCCGACAGCGTCGTCTGCTACACCGACAGCACCATCGCGCTGCCGCTCCTCACCGCCTACGTCACCGCCCGGGTGAAGCCCCGAAAACTCAAGCGCCTCTACGACCACCGCGACGCCATCCTGGAAACGGTGAAGTCGAAGTATCTCAAGACCGGCACGGTCACGAAGGTCCTCACCAGCCGCAAAGTGGCCAAACGCTCCAGCAGCATCGGGCTGAAGAAGTGAGTTTGCTCGGGGCCGTCTTCATGAAGCCGGACTAAACCCTCGACCGCTTCGTCGATGGCCAGTCTCTCGTCCCATCTCTTTCGCGAGGTTCGCCCGGAGTTCTTCCGGCTGCTGTCCGGCGCATTGGCCCCGCTCTATGTGGACGCGGCCGACGCGCTGGAGGCCGAAGCCGCCCAGCGGAGCGAAGGGCTGGAACGCGAGGAGGCGCTGGCCTTGATCGAGCAGGTGCTGGAGCGGCATCCGGGCCTGAAAGCCGAGGGCGAAGACGACTTCGCTTCGGCCAAGACGGTGCGGGAAAAGGCGCTCGCGGTCTTTGATACGCTGAAGCGCACCGGTTGGCTGGAGGAACAGGAGAACCGCTCCGACTACCGCCAGATCGTCTTTTTCGACGCCAGCGGCACGTTGCTTCTCCACGCCATCCGCAAGATCGCGTTGCCGGAAGGCGCGGTCTTCTCGGACAAGCTGGTCCACGTCTGCACCACGCTGGCGAATCCCGACGCGCTGGCCGACCAGCCGTGGGCCCAGGTGGAGAGCTGCCTAGCGGCGTTGGAAGTCGGACTGAACGAGCTGCGGACAATGCAGAAATCCATCGAGCGCCATACCCGGCGCCAGCTCGCGGCCGCGACGCTGAAGGAGAATCTGTCCGTGCTCTTCGACCAGTTTGCCGAACGCATCGGCCGCAACTGCTACGCGCAGCTGGTCCACGCGCGGCTGCCCGCCAAGCTCGCCGAAGCGCGACGCGCCTTGGACGGACTGGCCTTGGCCGACCGCCTGACCGCGATGCAGACAGAGGTCATGCGGCGCGAACCGTCGTTGTCGCCCGAGAACGCGATGGCCCGCGTGCGCCTTCGCTTATCGGATCTAGGACAGCTTCTCGATCAGGTGGAGCCGTTGGCCGACGCGATTGATCGCCGCACAGCCGAATTCACCCGGCGTTCCCACGCCAGGTCGCGTTACCTCCAGGAAACGACCAGCGAGAACCGCGCGACGGTGCAGACGTTCTTCGAGGGATTGAACCGCCGCTTCGCCGGCCGCCGCGTGGCGGAACTGGACGAACTGGCCGACGACGTCCCAGCGCTGAAGCTGCACGAGGTCCGCGTTTTCGGCGGCCTCGAGTCGCTCTACACGCCCCGTCTTCGGCGCACGGCCGGGGAGATCGAGCCGCTGGACGACACCGACACCCGCCAACAGGACCGGGCGCTGGCCCAGTTGGAGAACACCATGCGCGACTCGCTCACCGTGGGCCGCGCCAACCAGTTTGTCGCCGCCTTGCCGGGCGATACCGGCGAGGGCGTGTCGTCCGACCGGCTGCTCGGCGAGTTCGTCCACAACGACGAGGACATGGCCAGCCTCATCGCCTGCCTGCTGCACGCGCGTTCGTCCGACGCGCGCTACCGCGTGGAAGTGCCCCGCGACCAGACCGACGCCGACCGCGCCACCTTCGACGCCAAGCTCGGCTACCGCGTCGAGCGGTTCCATCTCGTTAAGAAATGAGCGCCGCAGGTTGCCCAGCGATTGCCGTAGCCGCCGAGGCCGCCCGTGGACGGCCCGCCAGACGGCTTTGGGCTCCTCCCCCGCAGCCAACGCCTCCTGGACAGTCCGACCACCGAGGCCGCGCAGCACCTGCGTATCAGCCCAGACGCGGGCGTAGCTGCGGCCGAGGTGGTGGTCCAGTCGTT
>CBFGQE010000569.1:0-2625 GCA_965650815.1 uncultured bacterium | reverse complement strand
GTGGTGGGGGCCTACGTGGTGGGCGGGTTCAGCAACTATTTCCTGCGCCGCAACTTCGTGGCCGATGCGTCCTTCGCCCTCGTGGTGCTGCTCACCCTCGCCTTCGGGCTGATCTGGGCGCTGGAGCGGGAGGCCCGGATCTTCACGGACAAGCCGATGGTGAACTGGCAGATGGTGCCGTGCGCCGTCCTGATCCTCTTCGCCCTCTGGATTCTGGCCGCCTTGGCCCTGGCGCTTTCCACCCGGCTGGACGTGATCCCCACGCTGGCGCTGTGCAGCGGCATCTTTCTGCTGGGGCTGATGTCCGACTATCTCTTTGGCCGCCCGGCGAGCGAGGGTTCGCTCTGGGCGAACGTGATGTATGCCGTGACGCCGAACTGGCAGCTCTTCTGGGCGGTGGACGCGCTGGACACGAGCAAGGCCAAGATCATCCCGTGGGCCTACGTCGCGAAGGCCTTCGGCTACGTGGCCGCCTACGCGGGCGCGGCGCTGGCGCTGGCCCTGATGCTGTTTGAAGACCGTGAACTGAGCTGACATGGAACGAAACCATTTGAAGATCGGACTGGTGAACTGGCTGGCGCTGCTCGTCGGCACCGGCGTCTGCTTCGGCATCTCCCGCTACGTGAACTCCGCCGCCGGCCTCGTTGCGGCGGTGCCTCTCCTGATCGGCGCGCTGGTCGCGCTGGTGAGCTGGGTCCAGATGCGGCTGGAGGAGCGCGAGCGGCTGGAGCGGCTGGAGTTCGACGAGCTGAACAAGCAGAAGGGATCGAGCGCGCTCTTCAGCGTGGACGAGGCCGACACCTTCGCCGCCCGCCAGTCCCGGGAATCGTTCGAGAAGTATTTCGTCCGCGCCTTCACCGTGCTGCTGCTGATCGGCGAAATCGCGGCGGTGGTGTTCCTCTGGCGCTGGCTGGACGGTTCCACCGGCACCGTGGTGACGGCCAAGGCCGGCGTCGGCATGGCCGTGCTCGGCATCGTGGCGCTGCTGTCGTTCCTGCTCGGCAAATACGCGGCGGGCGTGGCGCGTTTGAACGGCGAGCGTCTGGTCGGCCCCGGCGGCGCGTATCTGCTGCTCGGTTCCGTGGTGTGCGTGGCGGTGCTGGCCGGTGCGCTGGTGCCGGACATGGCCGGGTATCCGCAATGGGACCGCCACATCGCCCGGGCCTTGGTCGTGGTGATCGGGCTGATCGCGCTGGAAACCTTCGTCACGCTGCTCGCCGAGATCTACCGTCCGCGCCTCAAGGGCAAGGCCGCGCGCCTCATCTACGACAGCCGCTTCGTCGGCATCGTCGGCCAGCCGGATTCGCTCTTCCGCACCGCCGGCCAGGCGCTGGACTACCAGTTCGGCTTCAAGGTGTCGGAGACGGAGTTCTTCCGCTTCCTCAAGCGCTACTTCCCGGCGTTGCTGCTGGCGCAGATCGTCATCCTCTTCGTCTCGACCAGCTTCGTGTTCCTCCAGCCGGGCGAAGAGGGATTGCTGGAGCGGTTCGGCCAGCGCGTCGCGGGCGGTTCGTTGAAGCCCGGAGTCCATTTCAAGCTGCCGTGGCCGATCGATTCCGTGCAGCGCTTCAACACCAAGGAAGTCCACAGCTTGAATGTGGGCTTCGTGCCGGACGACGACCACGGCAACGCGCCGATCCTCTGGAACGTGGCCCACTACAAGGAGGAGTTTAACCTCCTCGTCGCCAGCCGGGAGCCCGTCTCGACCAACGCGACCGGCGACATCGCCGTGCCCGTCAGCCTGCTCACGGTGAGCATCCCCGTGCAGTTCCAGATCAAGGACGTTGAGAAGTGGGCCTACAACTTCGTCAACGCCTCGAACACGCTGGAGAAGCTCGCCACCCGCGAGGTGGTCCGCCACCTCGTCTCCGCCGATCTGAACGAGCTCATGTCCACCGGTCGCGAACAGGCGGCGAAGGAGCTGAAGTCGCTCATTCAGGCGCGCGCCGACGAGCTGCAGCTCGGTGCGGACATCGTCTTCGTCGGGCTTCAGGACATCCATCCGCCGACCAAGGTGGCCGGTGCCTACCAGGCCGTGATGGGAGCCCGCCAGCAGGTGGAGGCCAAGCGCCTTGCCGCCGAAGGCTACGCGGCCAAGACCGTTCCGCTGGCCGAGGCCGAAGGCGAGAAGACGATCAACGAAGCCCAGGCCTATGCCGCCCAGCGCATCGCTGGAGCGCAGGCCGTTTCCGCACGGTTCACGAACCAGATCGCGGCCTACCAGGCGTCGCCCAACGTCTATCCGACGCGCGAGTATCTCCGCGCCTTCGCCGCCGCCACCGCCGGGTCCCGCAAGATCGTGGTGGCCACGACCAACAGCCACGAGATCATCCAGCTCAACCTCGAGGAACGGATGCGCAGCGATCTCCAGGACGTCTATATCGCCCCGACCACCCGCGAACAGGCCGCCGCAGCGGCCGCCGCCGAAAAGAAGTAACTCCTCCCCCGATTTTTCCCCGACATGAAGAAGTCTTCCCTCTCCTTGGTCGCCGGCCTTGTGCTGGCCGTGATCTTCGGTCTCCGGATGGTCTGCTTCCAGGTCCGCGTGACCGAGGTGGCGCTCGTGACCACCTTCGGCAAGCCCACCGCGCCGCACACGGAGCCGGGCCTGAAGTTCAAGCTGCC
>CBFGQE010000568.1:0-2637 GCA_965650815.1 uncultured bacterium | reverse complement strand
CTACCAACGCGGCCGGACCTTGGGCCAATCTCTGGCCGCGCTGAAGGCCGCCATGTCCTGCATCGGTCTCTGCGGCGGCGGAGTGCTGTCGCCGTTACAACCCGCCGGAGCCGCTGAACGCGCCGAGCTGCGCGCGGAACTGGCCAGGTTGGACTTGGTTTCCGGCTGGCCGACTGAAGCTCTCGGCGTTCGCTGACGGTTCCTAATTGCGTCGCGAGCCATCAGACAGAGCGGGGAAGTTCATCTTGTCCGCGTCTCTCGCGCCCTTTGCTTGAGACGACGCTGGTCCTCCAATCCGCCGCTGTCGCTTTCCGGCGCTTGGCCAGATCCTGCAGATTCCCGGCCTCGCATGTCTTTTCGCGCCGGGTTTTCTTTGGAAAGGCCATGAGTTTTTGAAGAAAAGCCATGTTCAGTTTTTGGCAGGGCTCCATTGTCGGATCGTCACCCCGAAGCCCTGTGCGACCGCCACTGTCAGCCCTGTCCGATGGACCCGTTCTGGGATCATGCCGCCGCCGGACCAGAAGCCGCTTCTCCCCGACAGCGAACCTCGCCGGTGCCCGGACAATGCCCGCCATGCGTTTCCTTGATTCCTCGTCCCGGAATGGTTCCTCAGGCTCCCGCCGTTGCGGCGGAGCGGCGTTCACGCTGATCGAACTGCTGGTGGTGATCGCCATCATCGCCATTCTTGCCGGAATGCTGCTGCCCGCGTTGGCCAAGGCCAAGACCAAGGCCCAGGGCATCGCGTGCCTGAACAACACGAAGCAGATCGCGCTGGCCTACCATCTCTACCACTCCGACAACAACGACCGCGTCCAAGGCGCGACGGTGGCGGGCGGCATGGGGTGGACGGCCTCGGATCGCGACAGCACCAATGCCATGCTGCTGGTCGATGAAGTCCAGTCGCCGCTCGCGAAGTATCTCAAGTCGGCCGATGTCTGGCGTTGCCCGGCCGACATCTACAACCACCCGCAATACGGCCGCCGCGTCCGCAGCATCGCCATGAACGGCGCCGCCATCGGCCGCAGCCCGACGCTGCCTCCGGGAGGCGTCGGTTATCCGACGGACCGCACCTACATCTTCGCCACGAAGGTGTCCGAAATCACCGCGCCCAGCAGCGTGTGGCTGACGGTGGACGAGCATCCGGACAGCATCAACGACGCGGTCTTCCAGCTCGATCCCGGTTTGGCCCCGAGCGGCTATCGCTGGCGCGATCTGCCCGCCAGCTACCACAACGGCTCCTGCGGCTTCTCTTTCGTGGACGGCCATTCCGAGCTGAAACGCTGGGAGGAGCGGAACAGCGGTGCGTCGCCGAACATCAGCACCGTCCGGCCGGTGACTTTCCAGGACTGGCCGGGAGCCGTGGTGCGGAACAGCCGCGACTACGCCTGGCTCAATGACCGGATGCCCTATCGCTGACCGCTGGCTCCTGCTCGAAATCCGATTCCATTCCAACCCGCTCCGGCCCCATGACTCCAAGGAACCCGACCCCTAGGATTGCTCCGTTCCGAACCGAAACGTCGATTGGCCGTCCTTTGGCCGGTCTCGCCGTCCGTCTGCTGGGATGGATCGCGGCGGCTGCTTTGCACCAGACCGTGATGGCCCAACAGACGGTGGGCCTCACGGCCAATCCGACGCGTTTTACCCTGCCGGTTTCCGGTGAAGGAGTCCGGACCAACACCATCGCCATCGCCATCGCGGGAGGCAGCGACGCCGTGAACCTCGCCGTCACCGGTCTGCCCGCCGGCGTCACCGGGAGCTTTGACGTAGCGTCCTTCACCGCGTCGGGCACGGCCGTGCTTTCGCTCACCTACACGAACGTCGCGGCGGGCTACTACGACGTGGCGGTCGAGGCGACGGGCGGCGCGGCGCGGCGTCTGCCCATGCCGGTGATCGTCGGCACGACTTGGCGCGGGGGCGGCAGTGCGACGCTCTTCAGCGAGGCGACCAATTGGTTCGGTGGCGCGGTGCCGGGACCGGACAGCATCGCGGTCTTCGGCGACACGGGCGCGTTGCCCGACGATGCCGGGACCAACGTGGTGGTGAACGCGAACACGACCGTGGCTGCACTGCGTTTCACCCAGGGAACGACCCGCAACCACAACCTCTCCATCGAATCGGGCGCGACCTTGGCCGTGGCCGGTTCCCTTGGGTTCACGCAGCTCCGGGACGAGCTGCCATCGTCCACCCGTTCCTACGTCAACATCTACGGGGATGGCGCCTTGGTCGTGACCAACCCCGCCGCGCCCTTCTCCCTGCTCGTGGACAACCAGCAGGAATCCCGCCTCTACCTCGACCAGTTGAACACCCTCGTCGTCGAGGTGGAACGCGTCGCGTTGGGCGACTACCTCGCGTATCCCGGCTACGGCACCAACGGGAACACCACGCACCCGCGCCGCTTCCGACCTCGCGTCCGCTTGGCCCGGACCAACGTCATCTCCGCCGGATTGGTGGACCCGAACGGCTACAACGATCCGACCAACCGCCTCTATGCCTTCATGATGGGCCGCAACGAACGCGCGGGCACCAGCGCCTCGGTCGATCTCTGGCTCGGTCATCGGAACGCCTTCAGCATGGACGCCCTTTGTTTCATCGGCTCCGGGGCGCAGGGCACGGTCAGCTTCTTCGCCACGAACAACG
>CBFGQE010000567.1:0-2638 GCA_965650815.1 uncultured bacterium | reverse complement strand
GCGGTGAGGCGGGCACTGGTTTTGGGGCCGACGCCCGGAAGCCACTTGTTGGCCAAGGGGCAGAGGAAGGCGGCTTCTTGGCCGGTGTCTACACGGACGAATCCGGCCGGTTTAGACAGCTTCGACGCCACGGCGCTGACCAGCTTGTTGCTGCCGATGCCTTCGCTGACCGAGATCCTGAGCTTCTGGCCGATGGCTTTGCGGATGGTCAACGCGATCTCCGTCGCCGGTTTCTGCCGGTTCGCCGTCAGGTCGAAATAGCCCTCGTCGATGGAGGTCTGCTCCACGTCCGGCGTGAAATCGTAGGCGTAGCCGAACATCCAGTTGGAGAACTGTTCGTAGCGCTCGAAGTCGCCGGGGAGGACGACGAGCTTCGGGCAGAGCTTCCGCGCCAGCACCGTCGGCATCGGTGTATACACGCCAAACTTGCGGGCCTCATAGCTGGCGGACGCGACGATGCCGCGCTTTTCCCCTCCCACCGCGATGGGTTTACCGCGCAGCTTCGGGTCGGAAGCCTGCTCCACCGAGGCGAAGAACGCGTCGGCGTCGAGGTGGACAATGACCCGGCTCACAGTTTCCGGATCACGGCTTTGACGATGCCTTGGATCATCAGTTCCTCGGCGGGAATGAGGTCGGGGAACTTCGGGTTTTCGGCGCGGAGGCAGGGCTTGCCCCGGTGCATCAGGAACGTCTTGAGGGTGCTCTTCCGGTCGATGAGGGCGGCGACGACTTGCCCCGGCCTCGGATCGGCCCCGTGCTCCAGAATCACCGTGTCGCCGTCGAGGATGTGTTTGCCGACCATCGAATCCCCGGACACGCGCAGGGCGAACGTGCGCGGTCCCGGCTTGAAGCCCAGCGTGGCCATGTCCACCGATACGCAGCCTTCGGGCACTTCCTCCCGGTCCGCTCCGAACCCGGCGGGGATGGAGCCGAAGAGCGGCACATCAAAGACGGCGGACCGTTCCGGGCCAACCACCGGGCCAAGCCGGAGAGACCGGGCCTTGCCTCCCTCCATCTGGAGCCAGCCCTTGCCAACCAGTGCCCGGACGTGGCAGTGCGCGGCGTGGCGCGTCCGGTAGCCGAACTTCGTGGCGATGTCCTGCAAGCTGGGCGGCCGTCCGGCCCGCAGGCTGGCGGCGATAAAGTCGAAGACGCGGGCTTGGGTGTCGGTCAAGGCATCCATACTAGACAACCGTCTAGTATCGGCCTTGGCGCTGTCAAAGGAGGGTTATTCACAGGGGTCGGATATGTTTTCATCCGTTGGACCGCCGTTGTCCGGGGGGATACGATTCAACCGTTGCAAGTGGCTCCGAAGCAACAACGCCTGTTCCCGAATCCCCGCCCATTGGTGGACAAGCTGGGCGCGGACTTCTTTCTGGGACTGCCGCGATGCCCAGGCGTTTACCGGATGCAGGACGCGGTCGGAGGAGTGCTTTATGTCGGCAAGGCGAAGAGCCTGCGGCAGCGTCTGGGGAGCTACCGCGTGGCGAATCCGGAACAGATGCCGCGCCGCATCCTGCGGCTCGTGTATCGGGTCGAGTCCATCGTCTGGGAGGAGTGCGCCGACGAACGGGCCGCGCTCGCCCGCGAAGCGGAACTGCTGTTGGCGCTGCGTCCCAAGTTCAACCGGGCAGGCGTGTGGCTGCCGCCGTTGAAATATCTGACGTGGCGAGCCTCTGGGACGGGCATTGAGCTGGCCGTGATGGACACTCTGCCCGACGGTTGGACTTCGCTTGGCTCCTTTCGCTCCCGGCAACGTGCCTTGATGCAGGCGCTCGCCCGGCTGGCTTGGTGCCAGATGCAGCCGGAGAGGGGATTGCTCGGGATGCCCTGCGGTTGGTGGCGTGGTCACGCCGGGGACAGTCTGAACGTGCCGGGGGATGCAGCAGCGTTCCGGCAACTGCTGGCGGATCTGGCCGAAGAGCGGAACCCCGTCGTGCTCGCTGCTGTCTTTGATCAGAAGGCGTTGATCCGCGATGTCGAACTCCTTCAGGGGAATCTTCCGTAGCCGCGTCCAGTGACAGGCCCACCCGCACGCTTTGACACATTCAGTAGGTCGGAAGATCGCGAACCACGGTGGCGAGGGATGATTGCCCCGAACGGTTCGACCCCGTCTTTCGCGACCATCTTCTAGCGGGGCTGAGGAAAGACTTCGGTGGCGGTTTTCAGGAACAGATCGCGCGCGGACCACTGGTCGCCGCTGGTGCATTGCACCATGAAGATCGCGACCATGCCCGTCTTCGGATTCACCGACAGATCGGTTCCGTAGGCTCCGTCGTGGCCGAACAGGCCGTTGCGCAGATGGTAGCCGAGGCTGTAGTTGATCTTCGTTTCGCCGGTCTGTTCCTTGCGCAGTTCGTCCATCGCTGCGGATGACAGATGGCGTTTGCCGTCGAGCACCCCGTCGTTGGCCAAAAGGAGCCCGAAGCGGAGCATGTCGTGGGTCGTCGAAAACAGGCCGCCGCCCGCCTCCGGGAAACGGCGCGCACGGTCGTGATACGGTTTGGTGAGGAAGCCGATGTCCCCCTTGGCGAAACCGGTGTTGTCCTTGTTCGGCCCGTAGGATTGGGCCAGCCGCGCGATTTGTGCCTCGGTGGGCCAGAAGGTGGTTTCCGTCATGCCCAGCGCCGTCAGCGGA
>CBFGQE010000566.1:0-2642 GCA_965650815.1 uncultured bacterium | reverse complement strand
CGAAAGGCCCTCCCGCCCAAGAATCCGGCGGCGGCCACGGCATAGGACACGGGTTGCTCTGGAGAAACCTTGTAGGCCGGGTTCCCCAACCCGGCGCGGCCCAGAGGTTGCCCAAGGGAACGCATGGGCAGAAGCACCACCATCGGCTGGAGGACGACGCCCGGTCGGGGGACCGGACCTACAGCGCGCTGGGCTACGAGGACACAGTCTGGACGGGTTCTACAAAGCCCCCGTGGCGGCGCAACGGAAGTTCGCCGGAGATCTTTCAAGGTAGGGCGATGGCTCCGGCCGAGCCGCCTGGGGATAAACTCCGTTCGACCGAGGTCCACGGGCGACTCCGGGGCGCTCTGGAATCGCCAGAGAAGCGGATTCGTCGTTCGTCGATCCTCCGGCGGTTCGGCGGGAGCCTTCACCCGTCCTTCCGGCTGCATCGTTCCGGCTTGGTTCCACTGGGTCACATTCCCCAACCCCAGATTGGGTGCGGACCGGTCTTCTCAGCGTTGGGCAGCTTCCCGCAAAAGCTCGATGAACCTGCCTGCGTGCGGTTTCGAGTTGTTCTCGGACCATCCGATTTTCGCGACGATGGGGTCAAACGCCGGGACAAAGGGGCGGCAAACCAGCGACTGTGGCATGAACCTCACCGCGCTTTCCGCCAAAATGGCGGCTGCATTGAGAGCCTCGATGCTCGCGAACATGGTTGAGACGCCGTCCCGCTCCAGCGCCACAAAGTGGGGTCTGACGTCGAAGGGTTTCAGGATCTTCTTAACGTGCGGCACGTATTCCGGAAAACTCTCCGGAGCCAGGCCGACGAGTGGAACCTCACGCAGGCGGCGCGGTGGGATGCGCTTCAGTTTGGCAAGGGCGTGGCTCGCCGGCATCACCAAGGCGACCTGGATTTTATAGAGCTCCTCCCAACGAAAATTGGGCACGCTCGCACCTGGAGATTCCAGCGTGATGACGATGTCCAGCTCCCCGTCTCTGGCCTTGTCGATCATGTCCTTCGGGAAAAGGTCCGCCAGCTCGACGCGCACGCGCGGATGCTCCGCGTGGAACCTCTGCAGCGCATTTGGAAGCACGCCTGCTGTGACTGAAGGCGCGTAGCCGACGCGCAAAATCTCGGTATGGGGCTGGTTGCGCACGCGCTGAACCGCCAGCTCTGCGCGGGCAATGATCTCCCGCGCCTCTTCGTAGAAAAGCTCGCCCGCGGCCGTCAGCGCCACCGCGTTTTTCCCTCGCACGAAAAGCGGCACGGAAAGCTCCTCCTCCAGATCCTTTACCTGCCTGCTGAGCGCAGGCTGCGTCAGGTGCAGGGTCTGCGCGGCGCGGTTGAAAGAGCCATGCTTCGCGACGGCGATGAAGTAGCGAAGATGGCGAAGTTCCACCTTCCCAACCGAGCTCATGCTAAAAGTATGAGCAAGCCCAAAAAGACGGCATTGGAGGGCGAAACCGCGATTCAGGCACTCTTCGACCGATGAAAACAAACCCACTTCTACCAGAGGCAGTGACCCAATACTTCGAAGCATCCAACCGTTTCGATGCGGAATCGGCGGCGGCCTGTTTCACGCCCGAAGCGACCGTGCGCGACGAAGGGAAAACCCACGTTGGAACCGAGCAGATCAGGAACTGGGTCTCGCACGCGAGCAAGGAGTATCGGCCTCAAGCAAGCGTGGTCGGCGCCCGGCCAAGGGGGGATAAGCTGGCGGTGACGGTCAACGTCACGGGCCAGTTCCCCGGAAGTCCGATCGAACTCGATTTCGAGTTTTCCCTGCGTGGCGAAAAAATTGCCGAACTCACGGTCCATTGAGGTCCGGCCAACCAAGAAGGAAAAGACATGAAGGAACTGGAAAACAAAGTCGCCCTGGTAACGGGCGCATCAAAAGGGATCGGCGCCGGCATCGCGAAGACCTTCGGCCAAGCAGGTGCGCGGGTCGCGGTCGGCTTCGGCAGCGATCGCGAAGGCGCGGAACGGGTCACGGCTGGGATCAACGCAGCCGGAGGGCAGGCAATTGCGGTGCAAGGAAACCTCGTCCAAAGCCGGGACATCGAAGCCATGGTCGCGAGAACCGTTGACGCCTTTGGACCGCTTGACGTCGTCGTGAACAATGCCGCCGTTTACGACTTCAAGATGTTGCCGGACATCGACGAGGCGCACTTCCGGCACATCTTCACTCCGAACGTTCTGGGGCTGTTGATGGTGACCAAGGCTGCCGTCGCCAAGTTCAACCCGGTCGGCGGGAGCATCATCAACATCAGCTCTCTGGCCGCCTTGGGAAACTCCCCCGCCAGTGCCGTTTACTCGGCATCCAAGGCCGCGGTGAACGCCATCACGAAGATCCTGGCGCTCGAACTGGCGGAACGCAAGATCCGGGTAAACGCCATCATGCCCGGCTATTTCGACACGGAAGGTGTCCAGGCCATCGGCATCAAAGGCACCGCGCAGGAAGCCGGATTCATCTCCGCGACCCCTCTGGAAAAGCGTCCCGGGCGTCCGTCCGATCTAAGCCCTGTCGCGCTTTTTCTGGCCTCGCAAGCTTCAGGCTGGATGACGGGGGATATCCTCACCGTCTCCGGCGGGTATCGCTGAATCCCACCCATCGACCCGATCCATCACGCCATGAAAACCTATCAACGCACCATACACG
>CBFGQE010000565.1:0-2642 GCA_965650815.1 uncultured bacterium | reverse complement strand
CCTTTTTCCCCCGTTGCCTGCCGTCCGCCCGGCACCTAGATTCCGCCCCTTGCTATGAAACATCAGCTCGATTTCGAGAAGCCGATCGTGGAACTCCAGCGCCGTCTGGAAGAGCTGCGCAAACAGGCCCAGACCCAGGGACTGGGCGTGAGCTTCGAGGCCGAGATCCAGCAGATGGAGGCCAAGGTCGCGGAAACCAAGAAGGCCGTTTACTCCAATCTCTCGCCCTGGCAGCGCGTCCAGCTCGCGCGCCATCCCAAGCGGCCCTTCACCCTCGACTACCTCGCGCTGGCCTTCGAGGACTTCCAGGAGATCCACGGCGACCGCGCCTTCTCGGACGACCGCGCCATCGTCGGCGGCTTCGCCAAGCTCGGCGGCCGCAAGGTCATGGTGCTCGGCACCCAGAAGGGCCGCGACACGAAGGAGAACATCCTCCGCAACTTCGGCTCCGCCCATCCCGAGGGCTACCGCAAGGCGCTTCGCCTGATGAAAATGGCGGACAAGTTCGGCCTGCCCATCGTCACCCTCATCGACACGGCCGGTGCCTTCCCCGGCATCGGCTCCGAGGAACGCCACATCGGCGAGGCCATCGCCGTGAACCTGCGCGAGATGATGCTCTTCGAGGTGCCGATCATCGCCGCCGTCATCGGTGAAGGCGGTTCCGGCGGCGCGCTCGGCATCGGCGTGGCCGACCGCGTGCTCATCCTGGAAAACGCCTACTACTCCGTCATCAGCCCCGAAGGCTGCGCCGCCATTCTCTGGAAGGACCGCACCGCCTCGGCGAAAGCCGCCGAAGCCCTCAAGATCGCCGCCAACGACCTCAAGCAGCTCGGCTTGGTGGACGAAGTCGTCTCCGAACCCCTGGGCGGCGCGAACACCGATCCGAAGGCCGCCGCCGCGAGCCTCCAGCAGGCCCTGATCGCCAACCTCGACGCCGTGGCCAAGCTCGGGGCCAAGGAACGCCTCGACCAGCGCTACAAGAAGTTCCGCGCCTTCGGCCACTTCACCGAAGCGGCGCAGGCGGGTCAGGCGGCTTGACCCCTGTTCGGCGGCCTTGTCGCCGCTGGATACTCCACTACCATTCGGCCCCATGGACTACAGCCAGATCATCACAATCGAGCCCGGCAAGCGCAGCGGAAAGCCCTGCATCCGGGGCCTGCGGATCACCGTCTATGACGTGCTGGATTATCTGGCCTCCGGCATGAGCGTTGAGGAGATCCTTGAGGACTTCTCGGAGCTGACCCGCGAGGACATCAAGGCATGTCTGGCTTTTGCGGCGGACCGTGAACGGAAAATCTTCGGCGCGGCCGCGTGAAACTGCTCCTCGACGAAAACCTGTCGGATCGGATCGTTCCCAAGCTGGAAGAATTTTTCCCGGGTTCCAGCCATGTGAAAACCCTGGGGCTGGCCCATACGGACGACGGGTTGATTTGGGAATTCGCCCGCGAGAACGGGTTCGTCCTGGTTTCCAAAGATGCGGACTTTCACCAGCGCAGCCTGTTGTTCGGGCATCCGCCCAAGCTGGTGTTCCTGCGGATCGGAAACTGCCCGACCCGGGAAATTACCGCGTTGTTGTGCGACGGCCGTGCCGTCTTGGAGGCGTTTGCCACGCTAGCCACGGCCAGCATTCTGATTCTGTCGCCGAAACCGCGCATTCTATAGTTCCCCATGCTCTACCCCTTCCTCTTCGAACCCCTCTTCAAGGAACGCATCTGGGGCGGCCGTCTGCTGGAGACGCTCTATCAGAAGCCCCTCCCGTCCGGCGTGCCCATCGGCGAATCCTGGGAGATCTCCGACCGTTCCGGCGACCAGAGCGTCATCGCCAACGGCCCGATGGCCGGCAAGACCCTGCGCTACTTGATGGAGACCTTCGGCCCGGAACTCTTCGGCCCGCACCATCCCGTTCCGCCCGTTTTCCCGCTCCTGGTGAAGATCCTCGACGCCCAGCAGGACCTTTCCCTCCAGGTCCATCCGCCCGCCGCCAAGGCCGCCGAGCTGAAGGGCGATCCCAAGACGGAGATGTGGTATTTCACCAGCACCACGCCCACCGCGAAGCTCTACGTCGGCCTCCGCCGAGGCGTGACGCCCGACGAGTTCGAGCGTCGCACCTACGACGGCACCGTCGCGGAGTGCTTCCACCAGATCAGCGTGAAGGCGGGCGACTCGATGTTCCTCCCCTCCGGCCGCGTCCACGCGCTCGGCGCGGGCAGCGTGCTCTTCGAGATCCAGCAGAACTCCGACACCACCTACCGCGTCTTCGACTGGAACCGCGTGGACGCCTCCGGCAAACCGCGCGACCTCCACATCCCCCAGTCGATGGCCAGCATCGACTTCACGGACTTCGAGCCCGACCTCGTCCGCACCGGCTTCGAGCCGCACGGACCGCTGCGCCTGCGGCCCTTGGTGGACGATCCGCTTTTCAACGTCCGGGTCTGCGAGCTGGCGGCGGAAAGCTCGCTCGCCCTGCCGCTGGCGTCGTTCCAGATCCTCGGCCTCGTCTCCGGCGAGCTGAAGGTGAAGGGCGGCGCCGGCGAAGCCCTGCTCAAGCCCGGCCAATTCTGCCTCCTACCCGCCTCCCTCCGCGTAGCGGAAGTGAAGGCCACGAAGGACGCCCAGTTCCTCCAGGTGACGCCGGGCAAGGC
>CBFGQE010000564.1:0-2651 GCA_965650815.1 uncultured bacterium | reverse complement strand
CCGGCGGAGAAGGTGACGCCGGCGACCTTGTCCGCTTTGTCCGTGGCGACAGCATTCCAGAGGTTGAGCGCGTCGCCGCTGGTGCCGCTCAGGCCGAGTCCGCCGCCGGAATAGCCGAGGATGCGCAGCCCGGGCGGCAGATTCTCCGGTCCCCACCAAACGCGGAACGTTTCATCGGACATGCCTTCGACCAACACCAGGCTCTCGCCGGGCTGGAGGAAGATTTCGTTGGTGATCGTGTAGGCGGCGGCGAGCGACTCGGTGCTGTCGTCGAAGCGATAGCCGCGCAGGTCCACGGGAAAGCCGCCGAGATTCGTCAGCTCCCACCAGTCGCCGTGCCCCAGGGTCGAACCCGCCTCGTTCGTCGCCTGACCGGACGAGACCTCGGTGATGGCCAGCAGCGGTTTGGGCGTAACCGCCAGTTCGGCCGTCACATTGGTCGAGCCCGCCGTGTTGAAGACCCGCACGCCATAGGTTCCGGCGTGGACGAGCTCGACGCCGTGGATGACGAGCGTCGGTTCGGTGACGCCGGAATAGGCACCGCCCTCGTTCAGGTCCTGTCCGTTCAACTGCCAGCGGAACGACGGCGACGGGCTGCCCTGCGCGGCCACGGTGAAGGTCGGCGTTTGCCCGACATAGGCGGCGAGGCTCTTCGGCAGCGTGGTGAGAACCGGCGCTTGCGGCGTGTCGGTCACGGTCAGCGTGGCGTTGGTGCTGGCGAGGAACGACAGGCCGTTGGAGACGACCACGCTGTAGAGGCCGGAATCGGCGGGCTGCGGATTGGCGAGGGTGAAGGTGGCGGCGGTCTCACCGGGAAGATCCGTTGTGCCCTTGCGCCACTGGTATTTCGCCCGGGGCAACCCGGTGGCGGCGGCGGAGAAGGTCACGGAATTGCCGGCGGGAATGGTCGTGTCCTTGGGCTGGAGCGTGAAGCGCAGCGGCACCGGCCCGGCGTGGACGCCGGGCGAGCCTTCGTCGTCGGCCGTGATCGCCTTGAAGGCGCCGGCCACGCCGTTGGTGCTCAAGGCGGTGAAGGCGCCGTTGTTCGTGTTGTAGGTGAAGCTGCGGCCGCGCACCGCCTCGGGAAAAGAGACGCTGTCCACCGGCGAATCATCCGGAGCCCAGACCTGGACCATGTCGCCACCGGAGGAAAACCCGGGCGAGGCGTAGAAGCGGATCTTGGTGCCTATGGGCAAGCTTTCGCCCCACCAGGCGCGGACTTCCTCCTCGGTCTTGTTCACGTCGCTGCGGAAGAACACGGCCGATTCCCCAGGCCCGAGCGTCAACCCCTCGAAGACCGTCGAAGAAGCCGTGGTGATCCCACCGTCGTCGGAAAACTGGTAGTCCTGGAGATTGATCGTCTCGGTGCCGAGGTTGCTCAGCTCCCAATAGTCCGAATTCTGGGTGACGCGCTCCGGGCCAAGATTGGTGGAGGCGGAGGACATCACCTCCGTGATGGCGAGTTGGGCTTGGGCAGAACCGGCGGCGAACAACACCCCGGCAAACAGGCTGAGACAACGGCTGCGGATCATGGGCTTTGCGGTATCCACGAAGCCGCATCGTCGGAGCCGGGCATGGCGGAATCCCGACGGCCGCGTGACAACCCGGTGACGTGTCGCGACCGTCCGAAACGCCCCGACCGACAAGGGCTGTTGCGCGAAAACTCACCACAAATCCGCAATATCTCACCGTCGCGCCCGGGAACGGCGTTGACACTCTGGCGCACGGACCTTGAAGTGCCGAAGGTTCCGTTCCCCGCATCCTCCGATGCCCCCGTCGCGTTCGGGGCGAACGGCGACACGAGTCATGAGCAAAAAATTCAACATCGCCGTCATCGGTCTCGGGTTCGGCGCCGAGTTCATCCCCATTTGGCAGAAGCACCCCCACACGAACTGCTACGCCATCTGCCAGCGCAACGAGAAGAAGCTCAACGACGTGGGCGACTACTTCGGCGTCGAGGTCCGCTACCAGGAATACAAGGACGTCCTGAAGGACCCGAACGTGGACGCGGTGCACATCAATTCCCCCATCCCCGACCACGCCTGGATGTCCATCGAGGCGCTCAAGGCCGGCAAACACGTCGCCTGCACCGTGCCGATGGCCACCAGCATCGCCGACTGCAAGAAGATCGTGGATCTGGTGAAGAAGACCGGCCTCACCTACATGATGATGGAGACCGTGGTCTATGCCCGGGAATACCTCTTCATGAAGGAGCTGTTGGACAAGGGCGAGCTCGGCAAGCTCCAGTTCGTCCAGGCTTCGCACCAGCAGGACATGGACGGTTGGCCCAACTATTGGCCCGGCCTTCCTCCGATGTGGTATGCGACCCACTGCGTCGGCCCCGTCTCCGGCCTCATCGGCCAGCCGGCGGAATACGTCTCCTGCTTCGGCTCCGGCACGATCCGCAAGGAGCTGCAGAAGCACTACAACAGCCCCTTCGCCGTCGAGACCGCGCACGTCAAATACGCCAACAGCGACGTCAGCGCCCGTATCATCCGCTCGCTCTTCGACACCGCCCGCCAATACCGCGAGAGCATCGACGTCTACGGCGACAAGAAGTCCGTGGAATGGCCGCTGGTCGAGCACGAGCCGCTCATCATGCACACGGCCAAGAAGCCCGAGCCGAAGATCCCCAAGGCGGTCAAGTGCCC
>CBFGQE010000563.1:0-2655 GCA_965650815.1 uncultured bacterium | reverse complement strand
GTCGGCTCGCCACCCTCCGCGCCATCGAATGACCTGGACCCGGAAACACCTTCTCGACATCACCTCCCTCTCGGCCGAAGAGATCACGCTGATCCTCGACGAGGCGAAGGGCTTCAAGGCCGAGCTCTCCGGCCCGCCCCGGCAGAACCCTGTGCTGGCCGGCAAGACCGTGGTCAATCTCTTCGTCGAACCCAGCACGCGCACGCGCATCAGCTTCGAGCTAGCGGCCCAGCGGCTCTCGGCCAACATCATCAACTTCACCGCCGAGGCCAGCTCCCTGAAGAAGGGCGAGACGCTGAAGGACACCGTGCTGAACCTGGAGGCGCTCAAGGCCGACATCATCGTCATCCGCCACAGCGCGTCCGGCGCGCCGCACTTCATCTCCCGCTGCATCGATTCCCACGTGGTCAACGCCGGCGACGGCGCGCATTCCCATCCCACCCAGGCGCTGCTCGACACCTTCACCCTGCGCGAGCATTTCGGCCGCGTGGCCGGCCTGCACGTCACCATCCTCGGCGACATCCTCTACAGCCGCGTGGCCCGCTCGAACATCTGGGCCCTGGCCAAGCTCGGGGCGCACGTCACGCTCTGCGGCCCGTCCACCCTGGTCCCGAAAATCTTCGAGCAGATGCCCGCCGCGCCCGGTTCCATCCGCGTGACCCACGACGTGGACGAAGCCATCCGCGAGGCCGACGTGATCAACCTCCTGCGCATCCAGCACGAGCGGCAGCGCCGGAGCATGTTCCCCAGCCTGGGCGAATACACCGCGCTCTTCGGCCTGACCAAGGCGCGCATGGCCAGGACCAAGCCCGAGGCCATCATCATGCATCCCGGGCCGATCAACCGCGGCGTGGAGATCGACAGCGAGCTGGCCGACTGCGGCCGCTCCGTGATCCTCGACCAGGTGACCAACGGCCTGGCCGTGCGCATGGCCGTGCTGAAGCTCGTCAGCGGAGTCCGCTGAAATCGCGTGATGGAAGGAGGCCTTCCCGACATCCTTCCGGGTGAACCTCACAGGGCGCGGAAAAACGGGAGCTCGGCCAGAAAGCTCCATGGGCCGAGCTCTTCACTCCTCCGGCAAGCTGGGCGGCTGCGTCAGTGGCAGCCGCACGGTGAAGACCGCGCCGCCTCCGGGGCGATTGGCGACGCTGACCTGGCCACCGTTGGCTTCGGTGAAGCCTTTCACGATGGACAGGCCCAGCCCGGTGCCGCCCGCTCCGGCCGAATCCGCCCGGTAGAACTTGTCGAAGACCCGGGGAAGATCGGTGTCGCCAAGACCGGAACCTCGGTCGGCAACTTCCATCAGTAGTGCGCCGTCGGCGACGCGCGCGGTCAGCTCCACCGGAGCGTCGGGCGGAGTGTGGGCGGCGGCGTTGCCCAGCAGATTCACTAGAACCTGTTCCATCAGCACAAAGTCGATCTTCACCAGCGGCAAGCCCTGGGGCGCGCGCACGGTCAACGTGCGGTGGACGAAGAGCGTGGCGACGGACTTCGCCGCCACTTGGCAGAGATCGGCGGGATCGCACCAGTCCATCTGCGGCCGCAGGTGGCCGGACTCCAGCCGGGCAACATCGAGGAGATTGCGGACCAGTCGATTCAAACGGTCGGCGGCCTGGTGCACTTCGCCGGCCAGGGCAGCCTGCGCCGGGGTGAGCGGGCCGCCTTCCTGGAGCGCCGACGTGGCGCTGGTGATGGCGGCCAGCGGCGTGCGGAGCTCGTGGGAGATGGAATCGAGCAGCGTTTTTCCCAACCGCTCCGATTCGGCCAGGAGCTGGGCCGATTGTTCGGCGTCGCTCAGGCGCTGGCGGTCCAGCACCAGCGCGATCTGGCGGGCGAAGTTGTCCAGAAGGTTGCGCTGCGCCGGGGAACGGGTCCGGCCATCGTGAAACCGCAGTCCGACGACACCGACGCAACCCGAGGGCGTGACCAACGGCAGGTAAAGCGCTTCGGCCGACGGCAGCGTCTCGGTGGAACGGCCGGCGGGTTTGGCGTTGCGGAAGGTCCATTCGGCCACGCTGCGTTCCTTCTCCGAGACAGCCAAGGTGCCGAAGGGATACGCGACGAGATCGGCGGGACCGGTCGGTTCCGGCAGCAGCACGGCCACGTCGGCCCGGAACGCGTCGCCCAGCTGGTGGACGACGACCCCGAGCAGCTCCGCGAGGTCCTTGCTCTCGGCCAGTTCGCGCGTCAGCAGGTAGAGCGCTGTGGCGCTTGCTTCGCGCTCGCGCTCCGCCAGCTGCTGGGCGCGCAGACGGGCGGTCAGTTGTCCGACGGTCAACGCCACGAGGAAGAAAACGCCGAAGGTCAGCGCGTCCTGGACGCTGCCGATGTGCAGCGTCAGCGCCGGCGGCAGGAAGAGAAAGTTCCAGACCAGCGCACCGACGGCCGCGGCCAACAGGATCGGGCCCCGGCCGACCCCGAGTCCCAGCACAACCACGGCCGCCAGATAGACGAGCGACGGAGCGTAGGGACCGGTCCAGCGTTGCAGGATCAGGTTGAAGCCGGTGACGACGCCCACCGTGGCCAGGGCGATGCCGTATTGGCGGGCGCCGGAAGCGAATCCGATCCGCCACCCGGGCCGGGGCGCGGCGGGTTGCTCTGTGGCCCGCACGCAGAGCACGTCGATGTTGCCGCTCTCGCGGATCAGCCGGTTCA
>CBFGQE010000562.1:0-2660 GCA_965650815.1 uncultured bacterium | reverse complement strand
CCCCTCGCCGTCCAGCTCTTCGGCTCCGTGCCCGAGGAGATGCGCGACGCGGCCGCGTTCCTCGAATCCATCGGCGTCAGCTCCGTGGACATCAACATGGGCTGCCCCGTCCGCAAGGTCTGCAAGGTCGGCGGCGGTTCCGCCATGATGACCGAGCTGGACCGCACCGCGGCCCTCGTGCGTGGCATGGTCGCCGCCGTGAAGATCCCCGTGACGGCCAAAATGCGCCTCGGCTGGGACGATGAAAATCTGACCGCGCCCGATCTGGTCCGTGCCCTGGAAGACGCCGGCGTGGCTGCCGTCTTCATCCACGGCCGCACCCGCGAACAGGGCTTCGGCGGCACGGTGAACCTCACCGGCATCCGCAAGGTCGTGGAAGCAGCGCGGAACATTCCCGTCATCGGCAACGGCGACGTGACCACGCCCGACGCCGCCAAGAAGATGATCGACGAGACCGGTTGCCACGGCGTGAGCATCGGGCGCGGCGCGTTCTACGATCCGTGGATCTTCCGCCGCACCCACGAGTTCCTCGCCACGGGCGTGATGCCGCCCGAGCCGACGTTCAATGAGCGCATCCGCATCATGCGCCGCCATCTGGACCTGATGGACGAGGTCTTCGGCGAAGAGCACGGCTGCCGGATGTTCCGCAAGGTCGCGCCCTGGTATACCAAGCGGTTCGGTCCCGTGAGCGAGTTCAACAAGCGCGTGGTCCAGCTCAAGACCCGCGCCGAGTTCGAAGAAATCCTCGCCGGGTATCTCCGGTGGCGCGCGCAGTTCGTGGGCGACGACGGAGAACTGATGCCCCGGTTCCGTCCGCCCCCGATGGTCGCCAGCTTCATGCAGGACGACCTGCCCGAATCCGCCCGCCGCGAGGCCATCCCCGTGCCCAAAGGGCCCGTGGAGGTGTGGTGAATGGGCGGAGCCGGTTTTGCGGCGTTGCCAAGCCGAGGACCGGGCGGCTAGGTTGATCGCCAGTGGGTGGTTGGCGCAGCGGTAGCGCAGCAGTTTTACACACTGTTGGTCGGGGGTTCGAATCCCTCACCACCCACCACTTCCCGCCCGTTCATCCCCCGGTTTCGGCTCCCCCGAATGTGGGTCTGTCCGCTCCGGCGTGGAAACGCTTCACTGGATCAACTCCAGCTCCCTGCCCGCCATGCGCACGCCCAACCCACCGTCCTCCGTCCGCGCCTTCACCCTGATCGAGCTGCTGGTCGTCATCGCCATCATCGCGATCCTCGCCGCCATGCTTCTGCCCGCCCTGGCCGCCGCCAAGGGCCAGGCCCTGCGCACCCAATGTCTCGGGAACAACAAACAGCTCGCCCTCGCCTCGCACATGTATGCCCTGGACAACCAGGACTACATGCCCAGTCCAGGCTGGGGGAACACCTACGCCAACTGGCTCTACCAGCCCACCAGCGACGCCCCGCCGAACATGCTGGCCGCCCCCTACAACGACTCCCCGGACCGCGCCTATGAGGGCGGGCAGATCTGGCCGTATCTGAAGAACCGAAAGGTCTATTGGTGCCCCACCGACAAGACGGACAACTCCAACCCCTACTGGAGCATCCGGCTGAACAAACAATCCACCTACATCTTCAACGGTGTCGTGAACCGCTTCGGCGATCTCGGCTCCCGGACCTACAAGCTCTCCGCCTTCAACCCCGCCGCTTACTTCATCTGGGAGCCCGACGAACCCAACTACTACAAGTTCTTCCCCGGCCTCAACTGCTACAACGACGCCAGCAGCTCCCCCTCGCAGGGCGAAGGCCTCGGCCGGCGACACGGCAAGAAGGGCGGCATCCTCGTCGGCTTCAGCGGCCACGCCGTCAGCGTCCTCTACGAGGAGTTCAGCCGCGAACTCACCCGCCTCCCCGGCCTGCTCTACTGCGTGCCCGGCAGTCCGACCGGGCAGTGACGCCGCCGTAGGCCGGGCATCCTTGCCCGGCACGCTCAACGTTTCTCGGGGATCTCGATCACGTCGCCGTCCCGGAGCCAGAAGGGAAACCCGCCGTCTTGCCCTCCGCTGAGATCGAACACCTCGGTCTGCTCCCGTCCGGCCGTCCCGCGACGGACGGTGAAACGCGACAGATCCGAGGAAGTGCGCAGCAACCCGTTCTTCCGAAGAAGATCGGTCATCATCCAAGGCGTGAGGTAGTAGGTCGAACGGATGGGACCGTTTGGTTCTGGCGCGGCGACCGCCAGCCCGCTTGTGGGCGGAAGGCCGCGAATAGCTGGGGCGATTGGACGTCCCCGCGGGACGTTTCTGTTGTCCATCGCCAGCTTCACTTCCACTTGGCGAGCGACGTCGCCGATGCGGACCTGGATCGTCTGCGCCGTGCAGTCGGCCAGCACCTTCGCGGTGGTTTCCGGCAGGCCCTCCCATTCTTGGCTCAGGGCGTGGTCCACCTCGCCGATCTCCACGATATCGCCCCACTGGAGCGGAACATCGGCTCCAATATCGCCGTTCATCAGCCGGGTCAGATCCGCCTTGAGGGTCTGGTCTTCGCCGCCGGACGGCGACATGCGTTGGATGCGAATGTCACTGAAGTCCGGGAACTGAGGTTGCGAACCGGTGACTCGACCCGAGTAAACATCTGCGAAAAGGCGGCCAAGGGTCGGGCTGCCCGTCACGTCGTCCCGGCGTTTGTCCATTGTGACAG
>CBFGQE010000561.1:0-2665 GCA_965650815.1 uncultured bacterium | reverse complement strand
TGGCGGCGAGCACGCTGGCGCATTCCATCTGGGCCAGCGCCACGGCCTTCTTCCTGGCCTCGGCCTTCTTCGGCATGGGCAACGGCTCGATCTTCCAGCTCCTGCCCCAGCGCTTCAGCAAGGACATCGGCACGATGAGCGGACTGGTCGGCGCGGCCGGCGGTCTGGGCGGCTTCGTCCTCGCGACCGGGCTCGGCTACTCCAAGGCCTGGAGCGGCTCCTACGTGACGGGCTTCCTCTGCTTCGCCTCGCTCTGCGCCGTGGCGCTCATCGGCCTGAACCTGGTGAAGGGCCGCTGGCGCACCACCTGGGGCGCGATGGTCACGGCCCGCATCTGATCCTGGAAGCGCCCTTGCAAACTTCCCCGAACATCCTCCGGCGACTGCGGGTCCAGGCGACCAGCCACGTCCGCCCCCGGGAAGCGTCCTGCGCGGCCGAGGACGCGGGCGGCACCGTGGTGCTGGACGACGGACTCGTGTTGGCGGCCGTAGCGGACGGCATCGGCAGCGCGCAGCAGGGCGGCGCAGCGGCGCACTCCGCCGTGGAGACGTTCTTCGCCAACTTCCGAGCCCGTCCCCGCGCCTGGACCTCGGGCCAGGCGCTCGACGAGGTCGCGCGCCACCTGAACCGCCAGCTCTTCAACGAAGGCATGGCCAAGTTCGCCTCTCCGCAGCACGCCTGCACCTTCGCCGCCGTGGTGCTGGATGGCAGCCGCCTCCACGGCCTGAACGCCGGGGATTCCCGCATCTATCGCCTGCGCGAATCCGCCCTCATCCGCCTCTCCGTCGATCACCGCGAAGCGCTGCCCGAAGGCCGCTCCCGCCTCACCCTTGCCTTCGGCCTCGAAGAATCCGTCACGCCCCATCGCTTCGAGGCCGATCTCCTGCCCGGCGACCGCTTCCTGCTCTGCTCCGACGGCGTCAGCGACATCCTCTCCGACGCCGAGATCGCGCATCTCCTCCGCAACAACGCCGGGGCCCGCTCTCTCGTGGCCACGGCGGTGGAACGCCTCGGCGACCGCGCAGCCGACGACATGACGGCCGTGGTGCTCGCGGTGGAGGAAACGGGCGAAGGCAGCCGAGCCACCGAGCTGCCCATTCCGGAGGAGCTGAAGCCCGGCCAGATCATCGACGGCTTCACCCTGCGCCAGAGCTTCCGCGCCAGCGCCCGTATCTGGCTCGCCTCGCGCGGCGGACGCCCCTTCGTCCTGAAGTTCCCGCCGGTCGAAGCGCGGACCAACGACGTGCAGCTCCACCAGTTCGTGCTCGAACAGTGGAACGCCACCCGCCTCCGCGCCCCGTTCTTCCCTGAGGCCTTCATCCCCGACCACGCCACGCTCCGCTACTACGCGCTCGAATACTGCAAGGCCCCCACGCTCCGCCAATGGCTCGACGGCGGCCGTCGCCTTGGTCCCGAAGACGCCGTGGCCCTCGGCAAGTTCCTCCTCCAGTCCGGCCAGTTCCTCCTCCGGCACAACTGCGTCCACGGCGACCTGAAGCCCGAGAACCTCCTCGTGCTGGAGGACGGCACGCAGCTCGCCTTCAAGGTCATCGACCTCGGTAACGTGGCCGAAGTCTTCAGCGTGAACAGCCGCGCGGGCACTCCCAGCTACCTCGCGCCGGAACGCTTCCGGGGCGCCGCCGTCTGCGAGACCACGGAGATCTTCGCCATCGGCGTCGTGCTCTACCAGGGGCTGACCGGCCAGTTGCCCTACGGCGAGATCGAGCCGTTCCAGGCTCCCACCTTCCGCACGTTGAAGCCGCTCACCGCGCTCGCGCCGCTCTGCCCGCCCTGGCTCGACGCCGTGGTGCGCCGCGCCATCGCCGTCGAGCCCGCCCAACGTTACGCGGCCTACAGCGAGATGCTCTTCGACCTGGAAAAGCCCGAGCAGGTCCGGCCCGTGACGGACCCTTCGCGCCCGTTGCTGGAACGGAACCCGCTCGCCTTCTACCAGGCCGCGTTCTGGACGATGACGCTGGTCGCCGTCGTCCTGTTTTTCCTTTTGATCCGTCAATCACCCCGGTGATGAAGCCCTCCACCGAACCCAACGACCCGCGCAACGGCGCTTCCTCCGGGAAGCCGGCGACGGGCGATTGGTCCGGATTGCTCGGAGAACTTCTCGCCAGCCAGCAGGCCCCGTCGCTCGCCTCGGCTGTCACGCAGTTCGCCCGGAAACACGACGCGGGCGAAGTGCCCACCCAGGCACGCTACTACCGCGACCTCATTCCCCTCTCCCAACCCGGCGCGGGCCAGCAATACGCCTTCGAGGTCGATCTCGACCAATGCTCCGGCTGCAAGGCCTGCGTCGCCGCCTGCCATGCGTTGAACGGACTGGAGGACGACGAGTCGTGGCGCTCTGTGGGGTTGTTGGTCGGGAAGATGTCGAGCCAGCAGGGGAGCAGGGGAGCGGGGGAGAAAGGGAGCCGGGGTGAATCGTCCGAAGGTGTCTCCATTCGCCTCTCCCCTGCCCCCCCGCTCTCCCGTTCCCCTGCTTCCGCAGTCCAACGCACCGTCACCACCGCCTGCCATCACTGCGTCGATCCCGGCTGCCTCAACGGCTGCCCGGTGCTCGCCTACGAGAAAGATCCGATCACCGGCATCGTCCGGCATCTCGATGACCAGTGCATCGGCTGCCAATACTGCGTGATGAAGTGCCCCTACGAGG
>CBFGQE010000560.1:0-2666 GCA_965650815.1 uncultured bacterium | reverse complement strand
CCCGTGCCCGAGCCCGCGTCCGGCGCGCTGCTGCTGCTGGGCGGTGGTGCGTTGGCGATGTTGGCCAAGCGCCGTCGCTCACTTTGAGTTCTTCCGGCGAGCTTCGTTGCCGCCGTCTCTCCGGGCCGTCGATCCGAGAAGGATCGGCGGCCTTTTTCGTTTCATCGGCTTACGGTCGGCGATCAACCCAGCTTCGCCGCCCAATGGTCTTCCGCCACGGCGAAGGATCGCGTCATGCCCGCGCCGCCTAGGGCGTTCATCACCGTGACGCCGGGCAAGGGTTCCGCGATCCACTCGGTCCTGGACGGGTGCTTCGCATAGACGCCGTGCCAACGCGCGGCGATGTCCCAGCAAGGAAGCCGGACGATCTTCCGCAACTCACGAAGGATCAGATCGTCGATCTCCGCGCGGTCGAAGGGCGTGATGGCGTCGTCGTATTCGTGGGAGTCGCCCAACACCAGGCCGCCATCGGGATGCTGCGAGGCCATGACATGGACGCCGAACCGGTCCAACTCCGGGGTTTCGCGAGCGATCCGCTCCTTCAAGGCCGCGAGAGTCCGGCAATCCTGGAAGATGGCGTAGTGCCGCAGCGTCAGCCCGCTGGCGATCATCGGGCCGAGTTTCCAGCCGTCGGGTTGCGGCGCGGTCTTGAGCATCTGCAGCTTGCAGCGGCGGATGCCGGAGTTGGCGAAGGCCTCGGGCAACAACAGCCGGAAATCTTCCCCGGTGCAGACCACGATCCGCTCCGCCGCCCATGCGGAACCGTCGCCCAGGATCACTCGCCCTGGTTCGACCGCGCGCACCGGACAGTCGAACCGGAAGTCCACGCCGTGGCGCGAACGCAGATGGCCGGGCAACGCGGCGACCACGGCGGGCGGACACACGCAGGATTCGGTCGGACTCCACAACGCGCCGAGCAACCCGTCGGGCCGGGCGGCGGGAGAACGGCGCAACGTTTCTTCCGGCGAGAGCAACGCGGCGTCGATTCCACGGGCAGCGGCGAAGGCGGCGAACTCCTCCAGCACGGCCAGTTCGTCCGGCCGATGCGCGAGGTGGAGCGAGCCGCAGGGATCGAAGAACAGCCCGGCTTCTTGCGCCAAGGTCTCCCAGATCGCACGGCTGCGGCGGGCCTGGTCGTGCAACGGTCCGGCGGGTTGGCCTATGGGCCAGACCATGCCGAAGTTGCGGATCGACGCGCCTTGCGCGCGCGGATGACGTTCCAAGACGGTGACGGTGTGGCCGCGACGGGCGAGCGCGAGGGCGTTGGCCAAGCCGACGATGCCGGCTCCGACGACGAGGGCCGAGGATGGGGAGGACATGAAATTGGCATCCAAGTCTGGTGGCCACGGCGGCGATTTGTCGATGGGACAAGTGCGACGCTTTGGTGCGCGATGGGTGTCGGCTCCGTTTCCGGACGCTCACGCAGTCGTCACCGTCACGTCCGATGTTTGTAACCGTCCGTGCCCAGCTTGTCGGCCATCGAAAACATGACCTTGGCCTTCGTCCCGGTGGGAGCCTGCGGCCGTTCCCCGGGAGCCTCCCCAACTTGGGGGGTGGACTTTCCACCCGCGTCCCTGCGTGATGTAGCATGTAGGGCGGAGAGGTCCTGCTTCCCAGGACGCTAGTTTCATAGTCGTGCAGTGCGCCGTAGGCCGAAGCAGCATTATGAACTTCACACCATCCCGTTCGCGTTCCTTTTCCCGAGGTTTCACCCTGATAGAGCTCCTCGTCGTCATCGCCATCATCGCGATCCTCGCCGGAATGCTGCTTCCTGCGCTGGCCGGGGCCAAAGCCCGAGGGCAGCAGGCGGTCTGCTTCAACAATCTGAAACAGATCGGAGTGGCGACGATGCTCTATGCGGACGACAACCGGGACTCGTTCCATTGGTTCTACAACGACCGTGGTAACGTAGAGATGCCCAATGACGGACAGTGGACGTCCAGCCCGATGTCTTCAAAGCTCCTTGATCCTTTGGATGGTCGAGCCTATTGGGCGGTCGCGTATGCCCCGTATATTGGAAAGGCGGCGGGCTCCACCAAGGGAGGAACAACCAAGCTGTTCCGTTGTCCGTCCGCCAAAATCGTGGATCTCTGGTATGACGACAACCCTCCTCGAACCTTCCCGATCGAGTATTGGCTGGAGTCGAGCGTCGGGCTTAACCAGTTCGTGGTGAAGTCCTCCAAGGATGAGACGAAGGCCAAAAAGCAGAGCTCCTTGTCGCGTCCCAGCGAGACCGTTTTTGCCCAAGACGCCGCTGAACAGAAGATGGATAACAACGGGGACAACCTCGGCGTCCCTCAGGGAGCGACCCGCTGCTTGACCCAGTGGAGATCGGATGGTGGTGGGTTCGCCCCGCTCTATCCAGGGTTCAAAATGGAGAACGAATGGTGGCGGCATAACAATAACAAGGTCTGCAACACCATCTGGGCCGATGGCCATGCCAGCGCGATCCGGCGAACCGAGGTGGGCTACGATTATCGAATGTATATCGGCGAGTGGGATCTCCCGGCCAACGGTAACTTCACGGCACTTCCCTAGTCTCCCAACGCCAAGGCATCATGACTTTTCGCGCTTTGTTGCTGCTGTTCACGGTGCTCGTCTCGGCTTGTGGTCCCCAGAAAGCTCCACCAGTCGTGGTCATCTCAATCGACGGGTTGGAGAAATCT
>CBFGQE010000559.1:0-2673 GCA_965650815.1 uncultured bacterium | reverse complement strand
AGTTGCCGGAATCCGAGATCTGCAGACCGGTGAAGGCCAGCGTGGTGTTGGTCTGCTCGTTCAGGGCCGTGGCGCCCTTATACCACTGCCATTCGGTGAAAGGGCGGGTGCCGATGACTTCGGAGCGCAGGGTGTAGCTGTCGCCGACGAGCAGGCCGGTGTTGCTGCTGGGCTGGATGGTCAAGATCGGGGCATATTTGGGCACAGGCACGGTGATGCCGCTGGTGAAGACGGTCTGCACCTCCTCGGCCGTCAGCGCGCGTTCCCACACCGCCACGTCGTCGATCAGGCCGGTGAAGACCTGCTGCGGAACGGTGGTGCTGGGACGATAGACGGCGCCGATGGAGGCGATCTCCCAACGGAGCGGAGCAGGCGGGCGGACGTAGGTCAGGTTGGTCGTCAGCACGCCGTCGATGTAGAGACGGCCCGTGCCGTTTTCATCGGTCCAGACCACATGACGCCACGTGTCGTCGTAGGGAGTGCCGCCCCGGAAATGGTTCACCGGGTTGCCGCCGTTGCGGACGTAGAGGTCGAAGCTGTCGTCCGTGCCGCCGCTGTGCGTGCCGAAGCTGAAGAGCGGATCGGTGGAGGTGCTGCCGGTCATGGCGAAGACCTTCTTGTCGTTCTGGCCCGTGCCCTTGGCCTTGACCCAGTAGGAGACGGTGAGCGCGCGGGCATTGGCGACCGGGAGCGCCGGGGCTCCGAGGCCCCATTCCAGTCCGGTGTCGGGGTCCGTGCCGAAGTTCTGCCAGTAGAGGTAGCGGGCGGCGGGATCGCCATCGGCCCCGCCGCCGAAGGAGAAGGCGTTGCCGTTGCGGCCCGCGACGATCTCGGCCGGGGTGAAGTTGACCGCCGTCATGTGGTTCGAGCTGACCAGGTCCACGGCTTGGCCGGCACCGTTCAATGCATCGAGCGGCCAGTAGGAAACGAGGCCTTCCCGGAGGTCGGCCGCGAGCGCCGATGCGCCCACGGCGACGCCCGCGGCGAGGCCGAACAGTTGAGAGAGTTTCATGGTTTACGAGGTGTCCAAGATGAGGTTGAGCGCGCTTCCCTCCGGACCCGTGCCCGAGCGGAGGATTCCAGGAGAAGATCCGGGGACATCCGTGGACAGGTGCGGTCCTTCCGCGTGTTCGGGAGGAAGTGCATAATTGGGGAACGCCGTTGTCTTACGCCCGGGGTTGCGCGCCTCTCAAGCCCTAATGCCGGAACGGAACGAACATTCGACCCGTGCGCCTTGGCAGGCACACCCGTGGATTTGTGCACTCCCCTAAAGCTCCAGCTCCTTCTCGAACTTGGTGAGGTTGCGGCAGCGGTCCGCCTCCACCAGCACCACGTCTTCGAGCCGGACTCCGCCCACGCCCGGGAGATACAGCCCGGGCTCCACGGCGATGATCTGGCCGGTGCGGATCAGATGACGGCTGTGGCGTGCCAAGGCCGGACGCTCGTGCAGCTCCAGCCCCAGCCCGTGCCCGAGCGGATGGAAGAACCCGGTGAGGCGGCCCCGCTCTTTCCCGGTCACGAAGCCTTCCCGGACGAAATACTCCTCGACCGCGCGATGGACGCCGGAGCCGCGGACGCCGTCGCGCAAATGGCCGAAGGCGAGCTTCTGCCCGGTTTTCACAGTGTGGAACATGCGCCGCACGGCTTCCGAGGCGCGGCCCTTCACCACGGTGCGGGAGATGTCGCCGTGGTAGCCGGTCTTCTGGGAACGGGGGAAGACATCGAGGAGGATCGGCTCCCCGGCCCGGAGCGGGCCGCTGCCGCGTTCCAAGGGATGCCCGCTCTGTCGGCCACCGGAGACGATGGTGCGCACGGCGGTGCCTCCGGCCTGGGCCACGGCGGCCTCGATGATCCCGCGCAGGCGTTCGCTCGTGAGCGGGCTGTGCTGGAGGATCAATTCCCGCTGCTTGCCCACGCGGGCGCGGCGGATGGCCTGGATGCCTTCGGACAACCCGACCTCGGCCATGGTCAGCGCCGCGGAGATCATCTTCACCTCGGCCGGGGTCTTGAACTCGCGTTCGGGGAAGACGGCGGTCCGGGCCACCTTGACCTTGAGCTTGAGGCGACGGAGCTCGCGCGAGACGCCGGCCGGAAAGGTGCCGGGCACGGTCACGCGGTTGCGCCGGTGCTCCTTCAGCACCGAACGCACGGCGGCGGCCCAACGCTCGGGGCCGCTCATGCCGGAGCGTTCCGGGCAATGGTCGTCCAGGGCCTCGACCTCGCAGGCGGAGATCTGCCGCCGCGCCCGGTCCAGCTCCGCGTCCGGCAGGAAGACCCGGGACCGCCCGTCGATGCGCAGATAGACAAAGGGGTCCGTGGCGAAGAACCGCGTGGCGTAGAGCAGGTCCGCGTCGCGTTCGCTGTCCGCGACGATCAGCAGAGTGTCGGACCGGGCCATGATCTGGGCTTCCTAGACGCCGAACATGCGGTCGCCCGCGTCGCCCAGGCCGGGCACGATGTAGGCGCGTTCGTTCAACCGGGTGTCCACCGCCGCCGTGAAGATCGGCAACCGGGGATATTTCTCGTGCACGGCGGCGATGCCTTCCGGTGCGGCGAGGAGGTTGATCATCCGCAGATGGATCGCCTTCCGCCGGGTCAACAGTTCCAGCGCGGCCAGGGCGCTGCCGCCCGTCGCGAGCATCGGGTCCAGCAGGATCACTTCGTAGCGGGACA
>CBFGQE010000558.1:0-2684 GCA_965650815.1 uncultured bacterium | reverse complement strand
CGCCTACATCCTGAACCGCTGGTGGGTGAAGCCCCAGGTCGCGGGCCGGTTCCTCCACGGCCACTTCAACGACCTCTGGCTCATCCCCTGCGCTCTGCCGCCGCTCCTCTGGCTACACCGGCGTCTCGGCTGGAGGTCGCACGACGCCCCGCCGCAATGGTCGGAGATCGTCCTCCATCTGGTCTTCTGGGCGGTGCTCTTCGAGGGGATCGGCCCCCGGCTCATGCCCCGAGTCACGGGCGATCCCTGGGACGTGGCGGCGTATGCCGTCGGAGGAGTGCTGGCCGGCGTCTGGTGGCACCGGCGGCGGGCGATGCGGGAATTTCCCGGAGAATGAGCTTCGACCGGCTCGCCCCGCACTACCGGTGGATGGAGGCCCTGCTGGCGGGCGACAAGCTCCAGCGCTGCCGCACGACGCATCTCGCCGGGCTCCCGGCGGTGGGCGAAATCCTGCTCCTGGGCGAAGGCCACGGACGGTTCCTCGTGCCGTGTCGCCGTCGCTTTCCCGAGGCTCGGATCACCTGCGTCGATTCCAGCGCCGGAATGATCGCCCGGGCCCGCAGCGCGGTGCGCCGCGCCGGACTGGATGAAGGCGGAATCCGTTTCCTCCGGGCGGAAGTCCCGGCATGGAACTTCGCCGCGGAGTCGTTCGATCTGGTCGCCACCCATTTCTTCCTCGATTGCTTCCCGCCCGGCCCGCTGGAACGGGTGGTTCGCCGAACCGCCGAACTTCTACGCCCAGACGGCCACTGGCTTCTGGCCGACTTCCAGCCCGGCGGCACCGGCCTGGCCCGTGCGAGGAACCGCCTGGTCCTCGTGGCGATGTATCGCTTCTTCCGCGTCGCCACCCGCCTGCCCGCCCGGTCATTGACCCGACCCGACGGATGGCTGCGTGACGTCGGACTCCGGCTGCATCGCCGCCAGGAATCCGAGTGGGGCCTCCTGCACAGCGACTGGTGGTGCAAGGCTCCGGCTCCTACATCCTCCCGTGCCGGATCATCGAGATGATGAGCCACACGCCCATCAGCGCGGCGAAGAGGAAGCCGACAACACCGAGGATCGAGACATCGCCGATCAGCGGAGGAATCCGCGAGTGCAGCAGCAGCGACGAACCGATGATCAGCGCCGCCAGCACGAGGGCGAAGGCGAGGCGGTTGGTCGTGCGTTCCAGCGAATTGGTCACGGGCTCCAGGCCCTCGTGCTTGAAGACCACCTTGGCGCTGCCCGACTGGAGCTGACGCGCGATGCGCCGCACTTCTCCGGGCAGTTCGGCCAGCATCACGCCCAGTTCCCCGGCGAACCCGCCGACGTCGCCCAACAACCGCTCCGGCTTGAAGCGGTCCTTGATCAGCCGTTCCAGGAAGGGCTGGGCCTGCTCGACCAATCGCTGCTCGGGATTCAGCTCCCGCACGAAGGCTTCCACGAGGCTGAAGGCCTTCAGCATCATCACAAGATCGGCCGGGATGAGCAGCCGATGTTTCGCGGTGAGCTGGAGCAGTTGCGTCACGAGCCGGTCGAACCGCAGCTCGGCGATGGAGCCGTGGAAGTGCTGGTGGATCAGCTCGGACATCTCGTTCTCCAGCACGGCGGGCGAGACCATCGTGTCGCCTTCGCAGAGCTTGAGCAGCGCGGAGGAGGCGCGGGCCTCGTTGCGTTTGGCGATGCCGTGGACGAGGTCGGCGAAGGCCTCGCGCGTGCGCAGGTTGAGGAAGCCCATCAGGCCGAAGTCGAGGAAGCAGATGCGCCCGTCCTCCAGCACCATGACGTTGCCCGGATGCGGATCGGCGTGGAAGAAACCATGCACGAAGACCTGCTTCATCAGGAGATCGGCGATGCGGACGGCCATCTGTTTGCGGTCCATGCCCGAGTCGCGCAGGTCCTTGGCCTTGATGCCCTGGATGTATTCCATGACCAGCACGCGGCTTGTGGTCAGGCGGCGATAGACCGTCGGCACGTAGATGGTCGGTTCCCCGGCGAACTGCCGGGCGAAGCGGTCGATGTGCGCGGCCTCGGCCTCGAAATCCATCTCCTTCTCCAGGTTCGCGGCGAGCTCATCGACCAAGCGAACGGGCTGGAGCAGACCCCATTCCTCGATCATGCCGGTGCCGCGCTGGGCGAAGAAGCGCAGGATCTGGAGGTCTTCCCGCACGATCTTCTCGATGCCCGGCCGCTGGACCTTGATGACGACCGGTTCGCCCGTGAGCAACGTGGCGGAATGCACCTGGGCGATGGAGGCGCTGCCGATGGGCTTCTCGTCGATGAAGGCGAAGACCTCCTCGCACGGCACGCCGATCTCCGACTCGATGATCGCCTTCACCTCCGGATAGGCCAGCGGCGCGACGGTGTCGTGCAGCTTGGAGAGCTCCAGCGTGAAGGATTCCGGCAAGGCGTGGGTGCGGGCGGCGAGGAACTGGCCGAACTTCACGAAGGCCGGCCCAAGCTCCTCGCAGACCAGACGCACCCGGACTTGCTGCGGCAGCCGCGCGGTCTCCATGCCCTTGCGGCGGAACCGGCGCCACGGCAGCCAGGCCGAGGACGGAAGGTGCAGTTGGCGCGCAAGGTCGTCGTAGCCGTATTTCAGGAAGACGCCGACGATGTGGGCGAGGCGCTGGGTTTGCTGGACCGTCCCGTAAAGGCTGTGGAGCCGCTCGAAGAGCATGCGCCGCAGTGTGGAGGCCGGAAAC
>CBFGQE010000557.1:0-2684 GCA_965650815.1 uncultured bacterium | reverse complement strand
TCCTTCAGCCCCTGGATGCGCTTCATCGGGCCGCCGGCGCGGAGCCAGCCGTTGACGAAGGGATCGACCGCGCCGTCCATGACGGCCTGCACGTTGCTGGTTTCCACGCCGGTGCGGAGGTCCTTCACCATCCGGTAGGGCTGGAAGACGTAGCTGCGGATCTGGTTGCCCCAGCTCACGCTGCCCTTGTCGCCGTAGAACTTGTCCATGTCGGACTTCGCGGCGTCGAGCTTCATGGCGTAGAGCTTCGAGATGAGGGCCTTCATCGCGGTGGCCTCGTTCTGGAGCTGGCTGCGCTGGGCCTGGGAGGCGGCGACGAGGCCGGTGGGAATGTGCGTCAGGCGGACGGCGGTCTCGACCTTGTTCACGTTCTGCCCGCCCTTGCCGCCGGAGCGGAAGGTGTCGCGCTGGATCTCGCTCTTGGGGATGACGATGTCGGCCTCGCTGATGTCGTCGATCTCCGCCACGACGTCCACGCTGGAGAAGCTGGTGTGGCGGCGCTTGTTCGAGTCGAACGGCGAGATGCGGACGAGGCGGTGGACGCCGCGTTCGGCCTTGCAGAAGCCGTAGGCGTTCTCGCCCTGCACGCGGAAGGTGATGCTCTTGAGCCCGGCGGAATCGCCTTCCAGCGCGTCGGTGATCTCGTATTCCCAGCCGCGCGTCTCGAACCAGCGCTTATACATGCGCGAGAGCATCTCGGCCCAGTCCTGGGCCTCGGTGCCGCCGGCGCCGGCGTTGATGCTGAAGAAGCAGTTCTTGGAATCGTGCGGGCCGGTGAGGAAGACCTTCAGCTCGTTGGCCTCGATCTGGGCGAGGAACGGCGGGAGGTCGCGCTCCAGCTCCTGCTCCATCGTGGCCTGGACGGATTCGGGCTCCGCTTCGCCCAGCTCGACGAGCACCTGGAAGTCGCTGAGCTGCCGTTCCAGCGCGTGGAGCGGGTCGAGCTTCTTTTTGATGCCGTTGGCTTCGTCGATCAGCTTCTGGGCCTGTTCGCGGTTATTCCAGAAGGTGTCGGACGTCATCTGGGCTTCGAGCTCGCCCAGCCTTTGGTTCAATCTGGGGACGTCAAAGAAACCTCCGAAGGTGGGTCAGCTTGTCGGCAGCGGTGGCGATCTGGGCTTTGGCGACGTCGAACATAGGACCGGCAGGCTAATGAAGCGGCGGGAGCGGTGGGAAGGGGGAATCTTTTGGGGGAGGGAACGCCGAACGCTGAACTTTCAACGCTGAACGCCGAAGGCGGGGGCAAGTGGTCGGAGTTCGGAGTTCGACGTTGGACGTTGGGCGTTTCCGCCGCTGAACGGGGAGCTTGACCGATCTCCAAGGTCCCAGCGGAATGCCTGTGGGCCTTCCCTCACGCCATGCGGTTGAAACTCATCTGCATCGTCTCGCTGCTGGTGAATGCGGCGCTGGCCGGGTATTGGCTGAAGAACCGCCCGCCATCGGCGATCACCCCGCCCGCTGCCGTCGCGCCGATGGCCATTGTGATTGCCGCAGCGGACAGCAATTCCTCCGTGCCGGTGGCGGACATTCCAGTCGCTTCCTCTCCGGCGGTAACGCCGTGGTCGCGGATCGAATCGACCAATCTTCCGGTTTTCATCGCTCAGCTCCACGCCGTCGGTTGCCCCGAGCGCACGATCCGCGATCTCGTCGTGCCGGAGATCGAACGGCTCCACGCCGCGCCGCCCATGCCGCCACCGGCTGCGGAAGATTTCTGGCGGCCCAGAGCGCAGGTCGAGGCCGAGGCGCGTGCCCAGCAACTGGCCTGGCTCCAGCGCGACATCGACCGCCGCGACCACGTCCGGGCCCTGCTGGGCGTGGACGGCACCTGGCCCAAGGTGCATGGCCGTTCGCTCCAGGAATGGGCCGGGCTCTGCGGGATGTTCACGCCGCCGAGCTTCGAGGCGGCGGAACAGTTCCTCTGGCTATTCGAGCGCACGCAGTTCGAACGCAACCGCATCACCACGCAGGCAGAGCGGCCCTTGAAGTTTTCGGAGATCGACGAGCTGAAGCGCCTGCGGGACGGCGCGTTTTCCCAAGCGGTCTCGCTCGTGGGCCGGGCGCGGGTGGACGAGGCGCTGGGCTTGATCCGCGTGGTGACGGGAGCTTTCGAGGCGTTCGATTTCTTCGATTCCAAGGACCCGAAGGTGCGGCTCCCGGAAGCGGAGATGCGCCGCCTGGTCGCCGCCCAAGCCAAGGACATGGCCATCGTGGACGAGATCTTCGACTTCGAGGAGGTCACCCGGTTGGAGCGCTTCCGCGCCGGTCTGCCGAAGGATGCGGACGCCGAGAAAAAGGCGGCGTTCCTTTCGTCGCTGGTCCCGGCCTTGGGCGAAGTCCGCGCGCGGGAGGTGGCGCTGCGAGCGCTGCCGGACTGGTCGGAACTCGCGGAATTCGCCCAAGAACGCAACCTGCCGGAATCCACCGCGGCCCTGCTGGCCGAGGCGCGGGAACTGGCCACGGCCGAGGCGCGCCGCATCCGCGAAACCCCGGCGCTGACCGCCGAGGAAGAGGCAGAACGGCTCCAGCAAATCGGCGAAGAGCTCCGCGCTTCCTTGGGCGAGACGCTGTCGCCGGACGTCTGGTCCAGCTATCTGGAAGAACACGGCGACTGGATCCAGTCCCTGGAAAACGGCGAGGAGGACGACGATTGAAACTGCGCTTCCTCACCTTCCTCTCGCTGCTGG
>CBFGQE010000556.1:0-2686 GCA_965650815.1 uncultured bacterium | reverse complement strand
CAGGTCACTCAGGCTCAAGAGACGCAAATCCAAAGCATAAGCTTGCATCGTCACCACATCGAAACGCCCCGGCTCCCACGAGCCGGGGCGTTCGGCGTTTGGAACTCCGCAGATGCTCATCCGCCGTGAAAGCCCTTCAGCCGCTCCTCGTCGCGGCCGATATCGGGCTTGAAGTGCGCGTTCCTCACCGTGTCCAGAAGTTGGTCGATGAAGGCCTTATAGTCGCCGGCGGCATCGTTAGGTGCGGTGGTAGGCGGCTCGACAGAACCCGCATAGGTGTCGGCGTTCTCAGCCGCGGTGTCGTTGAGCCGAAAAGCGGCGACGAAGACCGGATCTCCTTCCGGATTTCCCTCTCCCACATGCTGGGAGGTACGGGACAGTTCGACAAGCCCTTCTGCATCCGGGGCGGAAAGGATGGTCACGCCGTGAACGACCGTCGTGTCGCTGCGCGCGTTCATTGCCGCATCCTGTTCGAAGGAATGCCGATCGTAGGCCCGTTCGAAGCTTGCTCGGTCGTTGATGTTGGCCTCGGCCATGTCTGTCTCCCTGTTGCTGAAGTTAATAACGCGCCGTTGACGCGAACGGTCCGTGAGATCGGATCGCGGTAGCTCAGGCACAGTGCAGGGCAGTCGGGTCCCGAGCCGAGCGCGGGACGCGACGGCCTGTTCGCGTGGCACGCGGCGTCCGACCAGACAAAGCCGATGGTCGGTGCAATGCCGAACATCGCCTCACCGATTTCCGGAGTCGTGTCTGTGCTGCTCAGGGCGAGGCTGGGCGCACCTGTTTCTGTGGCATCACCCCGGGTCTTGAACACCGGCGATGGCATCAGCGCGCCGCTGAGCGCCTTCTTGCCGCAGTCAGCACGCTCATCCGGGATCGTGTCCCTGGCCGTGGTGTAGGAGCCGGGGTGCTCATCTGGTCTCCGGCTGGTCTGGCCGGGACGGTCACGCGGCCGCAGCGGGCAACGTGAGGGCGAGATCATCGCGCAGCGGAGCGATGGTTTCCAGGGTCATGTAACGCGCCCGCTGGACCGCCCATTCATCGTTCTGTTCGAGCAGGATGGCGCCGATCAGGCGGGTGATCGCCGCTTCGTTGGGGAAGATGCCGACCACCTCGGTGCGCCGCTTGATCTCGCCGTTCAGCCGTTCCAGCGGGTTCGTGCTGTGGATCTTGGCGCGGTGCTCCTTGGGAAAGGTCATGAAGGCCAGCACATCCTCCTCGGCCTCGTCGAGCAGGGCAGCCAGCTTCGGCAGCTTGGGACGGACCTGATCGGCCACTTGGCGCCACTGCGCCTTGGCGGCGCCGGCGTCATCCTGGGCGAAGGCGGTGGCGATGAAGGCTGACACCACGCGCCGGCCGCTCCGCCCGGCATGCGCCAGGGCGTTGCGCATGAAGTGCACCCGACAGCGCTGCCAGGTGGCGCGGAACACCTTGGACACCGCCGCCTTGATGCCCTCGTGGGCGTCGGAGATCACCAGCTTCACCCCAGCCAGGCCGCGGCGCTTGAGCTTGCGGAGGAACTCGATCCAGAAGGTCTTGGCTTCCGAGGCGCCGATGTCCAGTCCCAGCACCTCGCGCCGACCGTCGGTGTTCACGGCCACCGCGATGGTCACGGCGACCGAGACGATGCGCCCGTTCTGTCGGACCTTCACGTAGGTAGCGTCGATCCACAAGTAGGGCCAATCGCCTTCGATGGGACGCTCCAGGAAGGTCTTCACCCGCTCGTCGATCTCTTCGCACAGCCGGCTGACCTGGCTCTTGGAGATACCGCCCATGCCGAGCGCCTTGACCAAGTCATCCACCGAGCGTGTCGAGATACCGTGGACGTAGGCTTCCTGGATCACCGCGGTCAGCGCCTTCTCGGCCATCCGGCGCGGTTCCAGGAAGCCGGGGAAGTAGCTGCCCTTGCGCAGCTTGGGGATGCGCAGTTCAACGGTGCCGGCACGAGTTTCCCAGTCGCGCTCCCGGTAGCCGTTGCGCTGGACCAGCCGCTCGGCGGAGCGTTCGCCGTGGGCGGCGCCGGTCAGGCCCTGCACCTCCAGTTCCATCAGCCGCTCGGCTGCGAAGCCGATCATCTCGCGCAGCACGTCGGCGTCAGGGCTCTTCTCGACCAGCGCGCGAAGCGACATCATCTCGTCGGTCATCGTGGTCACACTCGGTCGAGGTTGTGTTGTGGTGACCAGACTCTACCGAAGAACCACGATGACCGCCCCGCTGAGGGGAACCGGCCCGCCTACGCCAGCCATGTGGGGGCGCTTCGGCGGGCCGTCTCCCCTCAGCTACACCACGTCTTGGGACACGACCGGCGTTGACGCCAATGCCCATCGATCACGGATGCTAAATTTCAAACAGTATCCTGGCCCGGATTTTTGATGTGTAGACAGCTCCGTGATGGGTGAATCGTTGCAGATTTGATGAAAGGAAAAAAATCATAAAATATTCCTTTTCCTCCCTATCGGACAGGGAGGAAATCCGGCTGTGGCAAAAAGGCTTCAAATCAAAGATAGATTTTGTTAGCCTTGGCTCCGCCGTTTGGGGATCAGTCCCACCATGCTGCATGAGCAGTTCGCTCAAAGAACCAATAATGCGTCACAGTGGCGCAGCATACGGAGATCAAAATATGACAAACTCATAGGACTAGTTATTTTTAATTTTCAGTAAGCCTTCTGTATTCCGAGTCAGTGCA
>CBFGQE010000555.1:0-2701 GCA_965650815.1 uncultured bacterium | reverse complement strand
GACTACCAACCGCGCAGCCACGTGCTGAAAGATGGCGACGAGGTGTCGCTGTTCCCGCCGGTGCAGGGCGGCTAGATTCCCGGTGATGAACGAGCTGGGCAAAGTTCTCTTCGTGGTCGGGCTGCTCCTCGCGGGCGTGGGGCTGCTGCTCTGGTCCGGCTTCGGCAAAGGCTGGTTGGGCCAGTTGCCGGGCGACATCCATGTCACCAAGGGCGGCTCCAGCTTCCACTTCCCCATCGTCACCTGCCTCTTGGTCAGCGCCGTGCTCTCGCTGCTGATGTGGTTTTTCCGGAAGTAGTCCGGAGCGGAAAAATGCTGAACCGGCGACACGCTTTGGCCGATCAGAGAACCGTGCCGTCGGTCGATGTTCCATCCGCCAAGGTCCGTTCGCGCAGACCGTCCATTGTGACGGTCGCTTGGCTCTGCTTTTTCGCCGCGTTGTTCGCCGTGGCGGCCGAGAGCGGCTACCGCTGCGGCGTCTGCGACCTGAAGATCGAGCGCGGCACGGTCTGGACGCTCGCGGAGACGAACTACATCTGCGACGCCTGCCACACCATTCCCCGCCGCTGCATCCATTGCCGGATGCCGGTGAAGATCGGATTCGCCGCCACTTCCGACGGACGCCACATCTGCCGCCGACACGTGCCCCACGCCGTGCTCGACGAGCGGGAAGCCACCACCGTCTTCCGCAACGCCACCGACGAGCTCCGTCGCCTCGCGCGCGGCGAGATGGAGCTCGTCCAGACCCAGATCCCCGTCAGCCTCTTCGACACCGACTATTGGTCCTCCAAGGAAGACGCGGACAATCCCGACGCGCTCCACAAGGTCGGCTTCTCCCGCACCTCCTGGGTCAACGGCCTGACCAACCACTCCATCGTCATGCTCAGCGGCCAGCTCCGCGAAACGCTCGCCTCCGTCAGCGCCCACGAATACGCCCACCTCTGGATCAACGAGAACCGCCCCAAGGACCGCGACATCGAGCCCGACACCATCGAGGGCATCTGCGAACTCGCCGCTTGGAAGCTCATGCAGGCGCGCGGCGAGACCGGTGAGCAGACCCGCATCGAGTCCAACGCCTACACCCGGGGCCGCATCCTGGAACTGATCGAGATCGAGAAGCAGATCGGCTTCGCCGCCGTGCTGGACTGGGTGAAGCGCGGCAGCGGCCGGACCTTGTCCCGCGCTAAGGAAACGGTGGCTCCGGGTCCCGAACCCTCCCGCAACCAGGCCGCCCTGGACATTTGGCGCGCGGCCAGCCGTGCCAGCCGTGCTCCGGTCCGCGAAAGCCTGCGGCTCGACGGTCTGGTCGAACGCAGCGACCGCACCGTGGCCTTGATCAACGGCGTCACCGTCGAGGCCGGCGACGCGGCCGAGATCCGCCTCAACGGGGAACTGGTCAAACTGACGGTCGAAGGCATCACGAACGGCAGCGTCGTCCTCCGCACCAACGGCCATCCCGAGCCCGTGGTGCTGAAGCTCGAAGCCCGTTGATCCGGCACCAGGGATCTGGAACCGGCCATCCGCTTTCACGCCCCTTCCCCAGCATTGCACCCCCCGTCCGCTTCGCTACGCTCCGCCACTCAATCGCTGTGGAACTCGATCTCCAGAAGCTTGAAGAACTGACTGAAGGCCTCGATTTCGAGGTCAAGAAAGCTTCTGGCCGAGATGGCCTAGGAGCCCTGCCGGAAAGTTTTTGGGAGACTTATTCAGCGATGGCCAACACGGAAGGCGGCACCGTGTTGCTCGGTGTCGAAGAAGGTTTGGTTGGGTGGAAAGTCATTGGCTTGGGGAACTCACCCAAGGTCTCCAAGGAGCTATGGGATGGTCTCAACAATCGCCAGAAGATCAGCGCTAACATCCTGACCGACGCCGATGTCTGCTCGCTGGATCTTGCCGGGAAGAAGATCCTTCAAATTCGGATCCCACGGGCGACCCGGCTCCAGAAGCCAGTCTATGTTGGACAGCAGCCTTTCAAAGGCACCTACCGCCGCAACGGCGAAGGTGACTACCTCTGCGACGAAGAGACGGTCAAAAGGATGTTGGCGGACCAAGTGGAGGATGCCCGGGATGCCAAGCTGCTGGAGAACTTCGGTTTCGAGGATCTGCACCTCCCAACGCTCCGAGCTTACCGCACCGCTTTCAAAGCGGTGAAGCCGGACCATCCGTGGGCGGATGTGGATGAACGGGAGTTTCTCCGCAACATCGGGGGCTGGGCCGTCAACCGCGAAACCAAGCGCGAAGGGCTGACTCTAGCCGGACTCCTGATGTTCGGCCAGTTGCGATCAATCTTGGAGGCGGTGCCCAACTACGTGGTGGACTACCAGGAAAGGCCGATGGACGCCGAACAGGATTCCGACCGGCGCTGGATCGACCGGGTTACGACCGATGGTTCCTGGTCCGGAAATCTGTATGACTTCTATCGCATGGTCATCCAACGGCTGTCCAAGGACTTGAAAGTTCCATTCCGTCTTAAGGGAATTTCCAGGCTCGACGACACCCCGGTCCACGAAGCCCTCCGTGAGGCTCTGGCCAACCTCGTCATTCACGCCGATTTTACAGGAAGGATGGCGCTTTCCGTGGTGAAGAGGCAGGACATGTTCGAGTTTCGCAATCCGGGATTGATGCGGGTGCCCTTGGAACTCGCCATCCACGGTGGGCACAGTGATTGCCGGAACCGGAGCCTGCAAAAGATGTTCCAGCT
>CBFGQE010000554.1:0-2706 GCA_965650815.1 uncultured bacterium | reverse complement strand
CGCGCTCCTTTCCGGTTGAAGCCGGATCGCTCCGGCCCGAGCGTCGTCCCAAGACGATGAGCGAATCCGTGAAACCCGACGTGGCCGCGATGCGGCGGCACTACACCTTGGCCGCGCTGCGCGAGGAGGACCTGCTGGCCGATCCCATCGCGCAGTTCACCGCGTGGTTCAAGCAGGCGCTGGACGCCGAGGTGTTGGAGCCAAACGCCATGAGCCTGGCCACGGCCTGGGCCGACGGGCGGCCTTTGCTGCGGACGGTGCTGCTGAAGAACTACGACGAACGCGGCTTCGTCTTCTACACGAACCTCGGCAGCCGGAAGGCGCGGCAGTTGAAGGAGAATCCCCACGCTTCGCTGCTCTTCCCGTGGCTGGCCTTGGAACGGCAGGTGATCGTCACGGGCAAGGCCGAGAAGCTGTCGATGGCGGAGACGCTGAAGTATTTCGTCACCCGTCCGCGCGACAGCCAGATCGGCGCGTGGGCCTCGCAGCAGAGCGCGCCGATCTCGTCGCGGCAGGTGCTGGAGATGGAGTGGGAATCGCTCAAGCGCAAGTTCTCCCAGGGCGACGTGCCGCTGCCGGATTTCTGGGGCGGCTTCCGCGTGGTGCCGGAGACGATCGAATTTTGGCAAGGCGGCCCGAACCGTCTGCACGACCGGATGCTCTACACGCGGCGGGGCGGGGCTTGGAAGATCGAGCGGCTCGCGCCGTAGGCGCGATATGGCGTGCGGCGTTTCTTGCCGCACAGGGGGACAATTCGGTTGCGGTTCGGGGCGATGGGCGTAAATCGAAACCATGTCCCCTCGCCATATTGACCCCGTGAACGCTGCCGTGGTGCCGGCCCGCCGCGCCTTCACCCTGATCGAACTGCTCGTGGTCATCGCGATCATCGCGATCCTGGCGGGAATGCTGTTGCCCGCGCTGGCCAAGGCGAAGGAACAAGCAGCCCGGGCCAAGTGCCTCAACAACCTCCGCCAAGTCGGCATCGGCGTGCATCTTTACGCGGGCGACAACCAGGACTTGGTCTTGGAAGCCCGCGAATCCGCCGGAACCTGGGTGCAGAACTGCCTCAATCCTCCGGGAGCCAACGGCGCGGCCACGGTGGGCTTGGCCGTCCGCACCAACAGCCCTTCCATCTGGACCTGCGCCAAACGTCCCGACTTGCCGATCTACGAGCCGGCCTATCCCCAATGGGTCATCGGCTACCAATACTTTGGCGGCATCAAGAACTGGACGAATCCGCAGGGGACGTTCAAGTCGCGGAGTCCGGTCAAGATGAGCGGTGCCGGCCCCGGATGGACCTTGGCGGCGGACGCGGTGATGAAGATCAACGGACAGTGGGGCGGACAGGAGGCGGGGCGGGAAAAGGTCTATGCCAACATGCCGCCGCACACGGGCAACAAGGGCAAGGTGCCGGCCGGAGGGAACCAGCTCTTCAGCGACGGTTCCGCGCGGTGGTATAAGTTCGAAGACATGTATTTCCTCCACAGCTGGGGCGGAGCCAACCGCACGGCCTACTTCTACCAGGACCCGTCGGACTTCGATCCGGCGCTGACTCCGGCCCGGCTTCAGGCGCTCAAGGCCCGGCCTTGAACCAACGTTTCGTGGACGAGGTCATGCCAGCCGTGTCTCGGGGAGGAACTCTTCCTTGCGTCCGCCGCGCGCCAGATTCTCCACCGTCACGCGGGTGATCTCGCCGAGGGCTTCGGCGGTGAGGAAGGCCTGGTGGGCGGTCACGAGCACGTTGGGGAAGGTGAGCAGGCGGGCCAACTCGTCGTCGTGCAGGACCTGGCCGGACAGATCCTCGAAGAAGACGCCTTCCTCCTCTTCATAGACATCCAGCGCCACGCCGCCGAGCTGTCCGGCCTTGAGCGCCTCGATCAGCGCGGTGGTGTCGATCAAGGCGCCCCGGCTGGTGTTCACGAGATGCGCGCCGGGCTTCATCCGTGAGAAGGCTTGTTCACCGAGCAGATGGCGGGACTGCGGGGTCAGCGGGAGGTGCAGCGTGAGCACGTCGCTTTCGGCCAGCAAGGTGTCGAACGGCACGTAGGCGATGCCGTGCTGGGCGGCCCAATCATCGGACGGGAAAGGATCATGGGCCAGCACGCGCGCGCCGAAGCCCCGGAAGATCTGGGCGGCGATGCGGCCGATCTTCCCGGTGCCGGCCACGCCGACGGTCTTGCCGTGGAGGTCGAAGCCCACGAGGCCGCCAAGGGAGAAGTTGTGTTCGCGCACGCGGTTGTAGGCGCGGTGGATCTTGCGGTTGAGCGTGAGCAGGAGGGCGACGGCGTGCTCCGCCACGGCGTGGGGCGAGTAGGCGGGCACGCGGGTCACGGCGAGGCCCAGCTCCTTCGCGGCCTTCAGGTCCACGTTGTTGAAGCCGGCGCAGCGCAGCGCGACGTGCCGCACGCCGAGGGCGTGGAGCTGCTGCAGACAGGGCGCGTCGAGCCGGTCGTTGACGAAGACCACCACGGCCTGCGCGTCACGGGCGGTGTCGGCGGTCTCGATGGACAGGCGGAACTCGTGGAAGCGCGCCTCCAGTTGCGCCGCTTGCAGCGCGGGTTCCAGGCGTTCGCGGTCGTAGGGTTTGGTGTCGTAGATGGCGATCTTCACGGGAGTTCCTGTGGGGAAGTGGAGGCGGTGTTTTCGCGGGCGGAGCGGTTGGCTTCGATCTCCGCGATGCGGCCGATGTGGGCGGCGAAGTCCTCG
>CBFGQE010000553.1:0-2707 GCA_965650815.1 uncultured bacterium | reverse complement strand
TGCGAGACGAACGGCGGCTGTCTGCCCAGCGAGATCAGCCGCATCGTCGGTGTCGCCCGCAGCAAGCTGACGGCGCTCATCGGCATCCACACGCACAACGACTGCGGCTTCGGCGTGGCCAACGGCATCGCCGCGTTGGAAGCCGGCGCGGACCACATCCAGGGCACGATCAACGGCTACGGCGAACGCACCGGGAACTGCAACCTGATCAGCGTCATTCCAACCGTGGCCTTCAAGATGGGCCGCGTGGGCGTGCCGGAGAAGTCGTTGCCCAAACTGAAGGAACTCGCCGAGTTCGTGGACGAGGTGGCGAACGTCCGCCACGACCCGCGCCAGCCGTGGGTGGGACAGACCGCGTTCGCCCACAAGGGCGGCATCCATGTCCACGCCATCGAGCGTGTGGCCCACAGCTACGAGCACATCAAGCCCGAGCTGGTCGGCAACCACCGCCGCGTGCTCGTCAGCGACATGTCGGGCCGCACCAACATCCTGCTCAAGGCGGCGGAACTGGGCTTCAAGCTCGCGCCCGACGCGCCCGAGACCCGCGCCATCACCACGAAGGTCAAGGAGCTGGAATCGAACGGCTATGAATACGAAGCGGCCGAAGCGTCGCTCGCGCTGCTCATCCGGGGCGTGCTTGACCACAATCCCGAGCTGCTCTTCACGGTCGATTCCTACCACGTCTCCATGCGGAGCAACGGCCAGGAATCGATCTGCGAAGCGACGGTGAAAGTGCGCGTCGGCGACCAGACCCACCACACCGTCGCGGAGGGGGACGGGCCGGTGAACGCGCTCGACGGCGCGCTGCGTTCCGCGCTGGGCAAATCGTTCCCCGCGCTGAAGAAGATCACCCTGACCGACTACAAGGTCCGCATCCTAGACGGCGTGGCCGGCACCGCCGCCAAGACGCGCGTGCTCATCACCAGCACCGACGGGAAGGCCGAGTGGGGAACGGTGGGCGTCAGCGAGAACATCATCACCGCGTCGCTCCAGGCGCTGGTGGACTCTATGGAGTATGCGCTCCTGAAGAAGTAGCCCGGGTGCGGTCAGTTGGACCCGGCGGCGCGGAGGAACTGCACCTCGGCGCTGAGCTCGGGGGTGAGGTAGCGGTCGGGGTTCAGGATCTGGACCTTGATCTGAAGCGTGCCTTTCTGCCGGCTGGCTTCGGGAGCGATCTCGACGACGACGCCTTCGTAGATCTTGTCGCGGTAGGCCTCAGGACTGACGCGGCACTTCTGGCCGAGGGAGATCTTGGCGAGGTCGGTTTCGTTGATGTCGATCTCGACCTGAAGATCGGCGAGGTCGGCGACGGCGAGAAGCGAGGTGCTGGGGCCGCGCGTGCCGCCGAAGGTCTGGGGGGTGACGAGCTCGTTGGCATCCACGAGCTTCTCCAGCACGACGCCGGTGACGGGGGAGCGGATGGTGCACCAGTCGATCCAGGTCTCGATGAGCTTGCGGGAGCCCCGGACCTGGAGGAGCTGGGCTTCGGCGGAGGCGAGGGCGAGCTTGGAGTCGTCGAGCACCTTCTCCATTTCGACTTTTTGGCGGACCAGCTCCTCGGCGCGCTTGAGGTCCAAGCGGGCTTTCTCCACTCCGACTTCAGCCACGGCGATCTGGCCCTCGATCTCGGCCAGTCGGGCGCGGTATTCGATGTCGTCGAGCAGCACGACGACCTGGCCATTGGTCACGCTGTCGCCTTTCTTGACGCCGATCCAGTTCACCACGCCCATGAAGCGCGGGCTGATCTCGATGCGTTCGCGGGCGATGATGTAGCCGCTGACGGACAGGAGCGAATCGCCGGCGGCCCGGTCGCCGGTCGTCGGCTTCGCGGCGGTGGCCATGCCGAGGCCGGAGGAGGAAGGCTGGGCACCGGGCAGGGAATTGGTCGGAGCGTCGCTGCCGGACTTCATCCCGGTGCGGACGGAATCGGAGTCGCGGGGAATGGCGAAGAAGCCGATGACGAGCGTCACGAGCAGCACGCCGCCGACGATGATCCACGGGGAAAGGCCGGAACGGCGCTTCTGTTCGGAGGCGATGCGCAGCTTCTGCAACTGGTCTTCGTTCATGGGATGAATCCGGCGAGGAAGCCCGGACCCGGCGCCTCCGCGACACGCGAGAAGCTGCGGCGGGAAGGGAGACGGCGCAAGAGGCGGGTGAAGTTGGACGGAGTGATTAACCCACCCCTGACCCCTCCCAGGAGGGGATAGGGCAGGGCGACCCGCGACCACAGAACGCGCTCAACCCATTCCCCTCTTGGGAGGGGTCAAGGGTGGGTTGCCCCGAAGTCTTTGCGGTTACATCACCGTCTTCTTGCCCGCTTTTTCCCAGGCCTTCATGCCGCCTTCGACGTTGCGGACATCCTGGAACCCGAGTTCGGCCATCTGCGCGCAGGCTTTGGCGCTGCGGCCGCCGACGGCGCAGAAGACGACGTAGGTCTTGGACTTGTCGAGCTTCGCGACCCGGGCCTTGAAGTCGTCCGCGTAGAAGTCGATGGCTTGCGCCCCCTCGACCTTGCCCTGGGCGACTTCCTTGGGCGTGCGGACGTCGAGCACGACGATGTCCTTCTTTTCGGCGATCTGTTTCTCGGCTTCGTCGATGGAGATGTTCTTCACCGTGGCCTTGGCCGCGGACGTCTCGGCCGCGAAGACAAGTTCGGGAGTGAAGGTGGCCGTGGAAACGGCGGCGAAGAGAACCAGGAGTCGAATCA
>CBFGQE010000552.1:0-2709 GCA_965650815.1 uncultured bacterium | reverse complement strand
ATCAGTAGATCCAGCCGCGATAGACCTCATACACGTCCACCGCCCCGCCGACGAAGTAGCGGTTGGTCGGAAAGGTGAAGCGGCGCTCTTGGGCCGAGTAGAAAAGCTCTTCCGGATGGGCGATGGTGTTGGGGTCGTAGGCTTGAAAGACGAGGTCGCCGTTCGGTTCGGCTCTCACGTCGAAAAGCAGGACGGCGTGGTTGATCTTCAAGCCGGGGAAATCGACGAGGTGGACCACGCAGGGAATGCCGGCTTCGAGCCGCTGTTTCAGATCGGCTGCGTTGGCGGCCTGGCCCGGGCGGGAGAACGGGAAGACCATCCGCCAGTGACCGCGCTGCAAATAGCTGCGCCAAGCGCCGCCGCATTCTTGCTGGAGGATCGGCGCATGTTCGGCGCTGAAGGCCCGCAAGTTCGCGTAGCCAGGAATTGTGATGCGTTTCTCGAAAGGACTGACTGCGTCGTCGGCCCGGGAGACGACTTCCTGCACGAGGTCGCGGTAGGCGGCGGCGTTGGTGCGGGGCAACGACGGATCGAAGCGGGCGTGCCACCAGAACTGCCGGGCCGCGCGCACCACGACGAAGCAATGGTGGGAATAATCCGGCGGCACCGCGCGCTTCCGCCAGGTCTGGGTGCCCAGCTCGGGCTGGACCTCGTATTCCCAGACCAGCTCGTTGGCGAAGGCGAAGGTGTCCTGCGGGAAATCAAACCGCCGTCCCTCCTTCACCGGCAACGGCGACGCGCAGCCGACGAGGACGGCGACCAGCAACAGCAGCGCCCAACGCGCAAGACCGCCGGATGAAAAACCACGGATGGACGCAGATGGACACAGATCCGAACGGCTGCTCGTAGTCCCGAAATCATCCGTGTTTATCTGTGCCCATCTAGGGCTAAACAGAGGGCCGGATTGGAGCTTCATTCTTGCGGCCGACGCTAGGGCTCGACTACGAGCATGACAATGTTGCTGCTGGAACGCTGGCGCGAGGTGCTCTCGCGGAACGCCCCCAAGCCCGCGCTCTTCGACCCGGCGACGGGCCGCCGCTGGACGTTTGCCGAGATGGACTCCGCGGCCCGCCTTCTCCCCAGCACCCCCGCTCCTCTGCCGCTCCGTCCCGCGGGCAATGGCCCCGGCTTCCTCCTGGACGTGCTGCACGCTTGGCAGACCGGCCGCGTGCTCCAGCCGCTGGAAGTCGGCCAGAGCGCAGCGACGCTCCCGGAGATTCCCTCCGGCATCGTCCATTTGAAGACCACCTCGGCCTCCAGCGGTCCAGCCCGTCTCGTCGCCTTCACCGCCGAGCAACTGGTCGCCGACGCGGACAACATCGTCGCCACGATGGGACTGACGCCCGAATGGCCGAACCTCGCCGCCATCTCGCTGGCGCATTCCTACGGCTTCTCGAACCTGGTGCTGCCGCTCCTGCTCCACGGCGTTCCGCTCGTGCTCGCCCCGTCGCCGTTGCCCGAGGCCGTGCGTCGCGCGCAGGACGGTTTCGCAGCGCTGACCCTTCCCGGAGTGCCCGCGCTCTGGAAGGCATGGAACGAGGCGGGCGCCATCACGCCGTCGATCCGGCTCGCGCTGTCCGCCGGTGCGCCGTTGCCGGTCCCGCTGGAGCAAGCGATCCATGCGCGGCACGGCTTGAAGGTGCACAACTTCTACGGCTCCTCGGAATGCGGCGGCATCGCCTACGACGCCACGGAAGAACCCCGCACCGAAAACGCCTTCGTCGGACGCGCCCTGCACCGCACCGGACTTTCGGTGAACGACGCGGGCTGCTTGGAAGTGAGCGGACCGGCGGTCGGCTCCGGCTACTTGCCACCCGAAGCGGACACGTTGGGCAACGGCGTCTTCCGCACCTCCGACCTGGCCGAGATCGTGGACGGCAACGTCTTCCTGCGGGGCCGGGCGGGCGACGTGATCAACGTGGCCGGCCGCAAGCTCCACCCGGAAGCGGTGGAGCGCGTGCTGGAGCAACATCCGGCGGTGAAACGTTGTCTCGTCCTTGGCCTGCCCGACCGCGATCGCTCCGAGAAGGTCGCCGCCATCGTCCATCCCGCCGGCGCGGTGGAGGCGGAGTCGCTCCGGCAGTTCCTCCAGGAACGCCTGGCCGGTTGGCAGGTGCCGCGCGAATGGTGGCTCACCGACACGCTGGAGGCCGACGCCCGCGGCAAGCTCTCGCGGGCGGGCTGGCGGGAGCGGTTCCGGGCGAGGACGGATGCGTAGGCCGTTTCGGGCTTCAATCCAGGAACCAGTTCAGAAACGGACCGGGCGCGAGCGAAGCCAGGGCCCAAGCGACGAACGCGGCAGCGGCGAAGACGAGGCAATAAACCGACAGCGGCCGTGTGCGCGGATGCGCCAGGCCAACGAGGAACAGCACCGGCACCGCGTAGGCGGCTCCGATGCTCAAGGCGATGAAGGCCCAGACAACGTGGCCCAAGAGACTCGACACACCGGTCAACTGCGCGCCGAACTCCGGCCAATGCCCCAGCGAGAAGCGCACCTGGAGCACCAGCGCGTAGAAGCAGGCGATTCCCAGCACGGACGGCAGCGCCGCCCAGAAGAAGCCACGAAGCGTCAGCCGCGCGCGCAGGTCGCGCCAGACCGCGAACGGGGCGGAGGTGGCGCGTTCGGCGTGATAGACGCCCACCGAGTAGCCGCCGAGCGCGAGAAGCGTTCCCGCCAAACCGAGGAGCCAGGGTTCCGAGATCATGGGA
>CBFGQE010000551.1:0-2717 GCA_965650815.1 uncultured bacterium | reverse complement strand
GCAGCACGAAGATCCGGTTCGCGTGCCGCACGGTGCTGAGGCGATGGGCGATGACGAAGGAGGTGCGCTGTTCGAAGAGCTTTTCCAGCGCGTGCTGGATCACGCCCTCGGTCTTCGGGTCCACCGCGCTGGTGGCTTCGTCGAGGATCAGGATGCGCGGCCGCGCCACCATGGCCCGGGTGAAGCAAAGGAGTTGGCGTTCGCCGGCGCTGAAGTTGGCCCCGCGTTCGGAGACGGCGGTCTGATACCCGTCCTTCAACCGCAGGATCATCTCGTGCGTCCCGAGCGTCTGGGCGGACGCGATGACTTCGTCGTCGGTCGCGCCGGGCCGGCCGAATTTGAGGTTGTCCATCACCGTGCCGGTGAAGAGGAAGTTGTCCTGCGTGACGATGCCGATCTGTTCGTGGAGCGACTCGATGGTGGCGGACTGGAGATCGATCCCGTCCATCGTGATCCGCCCCTGCTGCGGTTCGTAGAAGCGCGAGAGCAGGCTGATGATGCTGGTCTTGCCCGAGCCGGTCGCACCGACAAAGGCGACGGTCTCGCCCGGCTTTGCCTCGAAGCAGACGTCCTTCAAGATCCACTGGTCTGCGGGCGTCGTGTCGTAGCGGAAGAAGACGTGCTCGAAGACGATGTGGCCGCGCACCGGCGGCAGCGCCGTGGCGTTCGGACGGTTCCGCACCTGCGCCTCGGTGTCGAGCAGGCCGAAGATGCGCTCGGCGCTGGCGGCGGTGGAAAGCAGGGCGTTGTAGAGATCGCCCATCGTCTGGATCGGCCCGAAGAACATGCCGAGGTAGAGGGTGAAGGCGGCCAGTTCGCCCACCGTGATTTCGTGCCGCAACACCAGCGAACCGCCGTAGCCAAGGATGATGGCCATACCGAGCCCGGAGAGCAGTCCGACGAACGGCATGTAGGTGTGGAAGATGCGGGCGGCCACCAATTGGCGGCGGCCGTATTCCTCGCCCAGTTGATCGAAGCGGCGGAGATTTTCGTCCTCGCGTCCGAAGGCCTGGACCACGCGGACGCCGGAGATGGCTTCGGCCGCGGCGGCGGTGAGCAGCGAACTCTGCTGCCGCATCCGGCGATACGCCGCCATGCCCTTCACGTGGAACATCCGCGACGCCACGGCCAGCGGCGGCACCACGACCGCCACCGCGAGGCAGAGCCGCCAGTCGTATTGCAGCATCAGCCCGATCACGCCCAGGAGCGTCAGCGCGCTGGAGAGGAGCTGGTTCGCGCCCCAGGTGAGGATGCGGTCGAGGGAATCGATGTCCGTGTCCGCCCGGCTGATGATCCGGCCCTGGTGGGTCTTGTCGAAATAGTTCAACGAGAGCCGCTGGATGTGCTCGAAGACCGCCATGCGCAGGTCGTTCATCGCGCTTTGCCCGACGCGGATCGCGCTCTTCACCTGCACCACGGACAGGCCCCAGCCCAGAACGAGGTTCGCCAGATAGATCGCGCTGACGACGAAGACGCCGTGCAACGCGACGTCCGTGGCGGTCACGGTGGTCAGATACCGATCGATGCCGATCTGGATGAACTTCGGCCCCAGCAGCGCCGACGCCGTGGCGAGCACGGTGAACACCAGGTTCAAGGCCAGCGTGCGGCGGTAGGGCAAGACGTAGCCCATGAGGCGGCGGAAGGTTCCCTTGCTCATCCGAGCTTGCTGGAACTCTTCTTCGAGCTGGATGTCGTCTTGGGGCATGGGGCGGAATCAGTCCGTAGTCAGTGGTCCGTTGTCCGTGGACTCGGGGACGGGGCCGATGGAGTTGAGATAGGCGTTCAGTTTTGGAGCCAACTCGTCGATCAGGACGCGCATCTCATTGATCTGCGTCTCGGTCATCAGTCCACGTTTGTAGGCGCGACGCAGCCAATGCTTGGTTTCGTTCAACGAACCCCGGGCGATGCGGATGAATCGGCGATTGTCCTGATAGCTGCCGCGCCCGGCACCTTCGGCGATGTTGGCGCCGATGCTGTCCGCCGACCTGGCCAGTTGCTTTCCGACGGTGTCTTTCGCCAAGGAATCGAATCCGAGCACCATGTCCCAGACCGCGTCGGCCAGTTTCTCGGAAAGCTGATACACCCGCAGGTTCTCAAACGCCGTTCTCATGTCGGAGCGTCTCCTTTCGTTTCTCCACGGACCACGGACAACTGACCACGGACCAACCGCCCTTGATCCAACTCCACCACCAAATCCGCGTGCCGCAGCGAACTCTCCCGATGCGCAATGACGAACGTCGTCCGGTTCTCGCTCAGCTTCCGCATCGCTTCCTGGATGGCCCGCTCGGTGTGGGAATCCACCGCCGCCGTGGCGTCGTCGAGGATGAGGATGCGCGGATCGAGCACGAAGGCGCGGGCGATGGCGAGACGCTGGCGCTGGCCGCCGCTGAGGGAGACGCCGCGTTCGCCGATCAGCGTGTCGTAGCCCTGCTCCAAACCGACGATGAATTCGTGGGCCTGCGCGGCGCGGGCGGCGGCCTCGATCTGTTCCCTCGTCGCGTCGGGCCGACCATAGGCGATGTTTTCGGCTACGGAGGCGCTGAAGAGGAACGTTTCCTGGAACACAATTCCGACGGCGCGGCGCAGATCGTCGAGGCGCAGTTCGCGGAGGTTCACGCCGTCGAGGAACACGTCGCCCGCGTCGGGATCGTAGAAGCGCGGAACCAGCTGGACCAAGGTGCTCTTGCCCGCGCCGGTCGCGCCGACGATGGCGACGG
>CBFGQE010000550.1:0-2718 GCA_965650815.1 uncultured bacterium | reverse complement strand
TCAAGATCGACTGGCGCACGCCCAACGAGGAGGACGCCCAGAAGCAGGCCGAGGCGATAGAACAGCTCGTGCTCAACGGCGCCGACGGCATCGCCGTGGCCTGTTCCGACGCCAACAAGCTGACCGACGCGATCAACAAGGCCGTCGACAACGCCGTTCCGGTGGCGACCTTCGATTCCGATGCCGCCGCCAGCAAACGCTTCGTCATCTACGGCGTGGACGACGTGAAGTGCGGCGAGCAGGTGATGGACGAGTTGGCCAAAGTCATGGGCGGAAAAGGCGTCGTTGCCATCCTCGCCGGCAACCAGAACGCGCCCAACCTCCAGCTCCGCGTGAAGGGCGTTCGTGACGCCGCCAAGAAGTATCCCGGCATCACCATCCGCGACGCCTATTACCACAAAGAAACGCCGCAGGACGCCGCCGCCCGCGTCGAGCAGGTCATGCAGGCCAATCCCGATGTGACCGGTTGGGCCATGATCGGCGGTTGGCCGCTCTTCACCGACAACGCGCTCAAATGGTCGCCCGGCACGGTCAAGGTCGTGGCCGTGGACGCCTTGCCCGCGCAGCTCGGCTACCTGCGCAGCGGCCACGTGCAGATTCTCCTCGGCCAAAAGGTCTATGACTGGGGCTACCGCTCCGTGGAGCACCTGCTCAACAAGGTCCACTTCAAGAAGAACCCCGAGGCGGTGAAGGACATCAGCCTGCTCGATCCCGTGACCAAGGACAACGTGGACGCCTACGCGAAGAACTGGGACAAGTGGCTGCCCAAGTGACGGTCCTGGCGGACGGCCACCGGTTTCGACAATCTGATCGTCAGACATCATCGCCTGACCTGTTGACTGGAAGCGCACGCGAAAGGTATTCAGAACCATCAGCCAAGGAGTTGCGTGCTGCTACGGCTTGGCTGGATTCATCATGGGAAAGAAATTCGGCATCTCATTTTCATGGAAGAGGGCTCTCGGCATCTCAGCAGTCAAGGGCAAGATCTCCCGAAAGATCGGCATTCCACTTACCCGTTCTGGTCGGCAGAAAAAGGCGGGAAAGGCTCTCGGATGCTTGGTGATGCTCGGTTTCATAATCATCACCACAGCGTCCGCGGCAGTGCTTGGAGCTCTGTTCGTTAGATAGCCGCCCATCGCCGCGAGAATCTTTTCCAGCCATTTACTCCCGTGAGATTCATCGTCTCTCTCCTGCTCTTCGTCGCGTTGCTTGGCGGAGGATGTGCCAGTGTCAGCGGCGGACGCCCCATCAACGAGGCTGCGCTCGCCCAGATCCAAGAGGGCATGACCACTCAGGCTGAGGCCATCGCGCTGCTCGGGAATCCCAACCTCCGTCGCACGCGCGATGGCCAGACCGTTCTCGGCTGGCTGCACAGCACTGGCCGGAGTCGGATGATCTTCAGCGCCGTCGGAGAGAGCCGCTACGTGGAGCTGACCTTTGATGCCAGCGGCATCCTTCGCGAGATATTGGATAACCAAGCTACCTCAACGCTGAACTGAGTCAGCTTCATGCCGGCGCAACCTGAAAGGTTGCCATCCATTAGCCGGGGGTGAGGAGCGCATCGCGCGACGACACCCCCGGTTCGTTTGCCACGACAGCTGCATCGCGAAGCGATGCCATCAACCGTTCGTTGGTGAGAACGGCGATGGCACCCCTTCAGGGTGCGTGGCAATCGTTGGGATTTTGTTCCGGGGGTGTCGCTACGCTCAACCCCCGGCTAATCGATGGCAACCCGCCGGGTTGCTTCTTCATGCCGCAGAGCGCTCATCCGCAATCAAGCTCTCCGATTGGGGTTTGAGCCGCTTCCTCAAAAGGAAATGAAGCCGCCCGCGCTGCTGAGACTGCTTTTCAGCTTCGGTTGCCCGTTACGCCCCTCGTAGCCTCGGCGCGTGAGCGATGTCGATCCGGCCAATCTGGTTTGCCGCCCGCTGGGTGATGCGGCGTTGCTGGTGTCCCTCGGACCCAGCGCCGATGACGCCACGGCGCAGCGGGTGGCTTCGCTCGCAGCCGCGCTGGAGTTGGATCGACCGGCCTATGTGACCGATCTGGTGCCAGCCTTCACCACCGTCGCCGTCTTCTACGATCCCCACGCCGTTCCCACCAGCCGCAGCTACCCGTCGCCCCAAGCCGTGGTGGAGCAATGGCTCCGCCGGATCGCGGCCCGAGCGGAATCCAACCACGCATCGTCCGGCCGTGAAGTCATCGTGCCGGTCTGCTACGGCGGAGAGTTCGGTCCCGACCTGGAAGCCGTGGCGGCTCACACGGGCTTGAGCGGCGACGAGGTGGTGCGTCGCCATTCCTCCGCCAACTACGCAGTGCGCGCGGTGGGGTTCACGCCGGGGTTTCCTTATCTGGCGGGATTGCCTGCGGAGCTCCACGTGCCGCGCCGGTCCACGCCACGGGTCTCCGTTCCGGCCGGAAGCGTCGGCATCGGTGGCGCGCAGACGGGTGTGTATCCGCTGGCGTCGCCGGGCGGCTGGAACCTCATCGGCCGAACCCCGCTGCGGCTCTTCGACGCGTTCGCCGACGAACCGGCCTTGATCCGTCCGGGCGACCGCGTGCGGTTCCAGCCGATGACGGCCGAAGAGTTCGCGGCTTTGGCCAAGCCATCGGTTACCGAAGCTAGCCCCCGCGAACTTTCTGTCGCTCCTTCCACCACTGTCGAAGTCCGGCATCCCGGAATGCAGACCACGGTCCAGGACCTGGGCCGCCTCGGCC
>CBFGQE010000549.1:0-2724 GCA_965650815.1 uncultured bacterium | reverse complement strand
TTCCGTCTCTGCCATGCTGCTTCCAACGAAATCAGTCGGCTCTTGGCAGGTTTCATGGACTACCTGCGCAACTCCGAACTGAAAGGCAGCAAACTCCGCGACCGCCCCTGACCTTGGACTTTGGACTCCAGACTTTGGACTCACCCCGATGGCCCTCCCCCTGAAATACAACCTCCGTAACGTCGTCGTCCGCTGGAAGACCACGGGCTTCACCGTGCTCGGCATCGCCGCCGTGGTCGCGGTCTTCGTGCTGCTCCAGTCGTTGGCCCGGGGCATCGAGGCCAGCAGCGCCAACACCGGCGATCCCCGCAACGTCCTCGTCGTGCGCAAGGGCTCGCAGGCCGAGTCCGGCAGCCTGGTCTCGCGGGAGAATTTCCAGACCATCCGCTACTTCGAGGAGATCGCCCGCAACGATGCCGGAGAACCGCTCATCTCCGCCGAGGTCGTCCTCATCATCAGCGTCCCCCGCATCGGCACCACCAACGAGGCCAACACCCTCATCCGCGGCATCACGCCGCGCGGCATGGAGCTGCGGCCGCAGGTCACGCTGGTCGAGGGCCGTTGGTTCCGTCCCGGCCAGCGCGAGATCACCGTTTCCCGCAGCTTGGCCGGACGCTTCGCCGGCCTGGAGATCGGCGGCACGGTCAAGGCCGGCCCTGACCGCCTGACTGTTGTCGGCCACTTCGATGGCCAGCGCAGCGCCTACGATTCCGAAGCCTGGATGGATGCGGACGAAGCCCGCTCCATCTTCGACCGCGACATGTATTCCAGCTTCCTCATCCGACCGAAGGACGCGGCGGCGGCCACGAACCTCATCGCCCGGGTGGAGGCCGACAAACGCCTCGCCCTGCGCGCCGAGCCCGAGACCGCCTACTACGCCAAGCAGACGATGACCGCCATGCCGATCAAGATCCTCGCAGGCATCCTCGGCACCGCGATGTCGGTCGGCGCGGTCTTCGCGGCGATGAACACGATGTATGCGAGCGTGGCCGCGCGGACGCGCGAGATCGGCACCTTGCGCGTGCTGGGCTATTCGCGCCGCGCCATCGTGGCGAGCTTCCTGATCGAAGGGGCGCTGCTCGCGGCCATCGGCGGCGTGATCGGCTGCGGGCTCGCCTTCTTCATGCATGGCAAGACCACCGGCACGCTGGACTTCCAGTCCTTCGCGGAAACGGTCTTCGCCTTCCGCATCACGCCCGACCTGGTCCTCACGGGCATCGCCTTCTCCGTCGTGATCGGCCTGGCCGGAAGCTTCCTGCCCGCGCTGCGCGCCGCGCGCCTGCCGGTGATCTCGGCGTTGAAGTCGCTGTAAGACGAGGAGCGCGGACGGTCACGTCCGCGAGGCCACGTTCTTCCGACAACTGAGCATGCCATTTCATTCGTGGCTGAACACGCGGACGTGACCGTCCGCGCTCCTTCTCCCCTTCTCGGACAAAGATTTCGTTTCCGTCCCGCGCCGCGTTTCCAATACTCCGCGCCATGATTCTCACCGGCATTGGCGACGAAGCGGGCACCTCCATCGCTTCCCAGATCGCGGCGACGAAGGAACTCGGCTGGCGCCACCTGGAGATGCGTGGCGTCGAGGTCCCCGGCTTTCCCAAGGGCAACTTCCACGAGATCCCCGACGCGGCCTTCGACCAATGCGTCGAGCAGCTCGCCGCCGCCGACATCGAGGTCTATGCCTTCGGCTCCACCATCATGAACTGGGCGAAGACCGTTGCCACGCCTTGGGACGTCACCGTCGGCGAGGTCAACCGCTGCATTCCCCGGATGCAACGGCTCGGGACCAAGTTCGTCCGCATCATGAGCCTCAAGCCCGGCGACGACGAAGCCGCCCTGCCAAGCGTCGTCGTGGACCGCGTCCGTGAAGTCACCCGCCGCTTCCTCGACGCCGGAATCACGCCCGTCCATGAGAACTGCATGAACTACGGCGGCATGTCCTGGCAGGTCGCCGTCGAGCTGCTGGACAAAGTTCCCGGCCTCAAGTGGGTCTTCGACACCGCCAACCCCGTCTTCAATCCCGACCGCGCCAAGCCCAAGCCCTGGCCGCGCCAGGACCCGTGGGAATTCTGGACCCACGTCCGCGACCACGTGGCCCACATCCACATCAAGGACGCCGTCTGGAATCCCGCGAAGAACGACGCCGACTACGCATGGCCCGGCGAAGGCGACGGAAAAGTCCGCGAGATCCTGAAGGACGCCTTCGCGCGCGGCTACGACGCCGGCATCAGCATCGAGCCCCACATGGTCGCCGTCTTCCACGACGTGAACGCCAAGGCCGCCAACGAGGACGCGCTCCGGGCCAACTACGTGGAGTATGGGAAACGGCTGGAGAAGCTGATCGCGGAGGTTCGCTGAAACCATTCTTCCGCCATGACGTTGAACCGTCATGGCCACCGTCCCGAAAACCGCATCGGACCCCGAATTTCGTCACCTCGAAGCGACGCTGTATTGGGAACTGCGGCGCTAGCTCTTCAATCTGGCGCTGCTGCCCGCAGCCTTTCTCGGCTATCTGCGCAGCTTTCCCGTCTTGGGCATTGGGAACCTGCCGCCCCAACCGGGCCTGGGCGAAACGCTGCTGGGGATCGCCGTCTGGCTTGCAGGTGCCAATGTGGCCTACTCGCTCGTTTATCCTTTGGAGCGTTTCGTCGGCACGCGGTTGAATCCGGGATGGCGACCGTTCGGGCGGGAGTTCGTCTTCTTTCTCCTCACCACGGTGGCCGT
>CBFGQE010000548.1:0-2733 GCA_965650815.1 uncultured bacterium | reverse complement strand
CGCCCGGTTCCCAGATCCGCTGCAACACGGTTGAACGATGGACGAAGGGCCTTCACAAACTCGGGCAATGGCTGGTCTGACAGGAGCAAGCCCCTCACCGCAGCCCTCTCCCCATCGGATGGGGAGAGGGTGGCCAAAGGCCGGGAGAGGGGCGACGGCCTACTGGATTTCCAGCAGGTAGAACCGCTGGGGCTGGTTGGCCGGATCGGTCACGGTCTTCACCGTGCCGTCGCCGGTCACGGCACCGCCGACTGGCTGCCAGGTGGCGTCGCTGAGCGCGGCCTTGTATTTCAGCACGTAGCTGGAGCCGGTCGCGGTGGGGAAGGAGACGGAGAGGTTCGAGCCGTTCTTCTGCACGCTCAAAGCCGTGCTGACGGACACGGGGACGAGCATGAGGAAGTTCGGATCGATGCCGCCACCAGTGGTGATGCGGAGCGTGGCCAATCCATCGAGGCTGACCGTGGCGGGCTGGCCGCCGCTCTGGAGCTGCACCCAGTCGTAGGCCTGCCAACCGCGTCCGACGAAGGAGAACGTCCCGAGATCGGAGGTGGTCTGCTCGGTCGTGCCGGCACCGGCCGTGACCTTGGCCAACGTCAGCGTAACCGTGCCGGGATTGCCGCCGGCCAAGCGGGCATACACATGGAAGTTGCCCTGGGGATAGGTGCGGGTGTGGTTGACCCACTCGCCGCCGTCGAACCAGCCGACCTTGTGGTCGCGGATGGCAGGATCAACCACCTGCGCGTCGAGCAGCTTCTGGCGCGGGATGTCGGTAGCCACGGGGGTCGCCGGGGTGTCGAGCGGGCGGTAGATCTTGTCGCCCGCGCCGGAGACGTCGTGGAAGTCGATCTCGGGTTCGCCGAAACGGCCGAAGTAGCTGTTCTCCGCCTCGCCGGAGGCGAGGACGGGGTTGTCGATGAACTGGCCGCTGCCGAAGTCGAAGTCCTCGCCTTCCCAGGTGAAGTTCGCGGGGTTGAAGGTGTCGAACCGCGTGGTGGTCGAGGCGCTGTTGCCCAGGACGTCGGTCACGGTGATGACGGCGGTGTAGGCGGGCGTGTTCGGCACCAGGCCGGTGTAGGAGACTTCGCGCGCGGCGGGCGGACCCGCGATCACGAGGGAGGAGGAGACATCGGTGCCGTTGAGCACGAGCTTCACGCCCGAGGGCTCGATGGTGGTGCCGACGGCGGTGGCGCGGAAGACGAGCCGGTTCGTCATCTGCATGAGCGTGTTGCCGTTCGGGTAGATGTCGGAGATGGCGGGCTTGTTGGTGTTGGCCGGGACAAGCATGACGAACGAGACGTCGCCGCCGCCGCCGGTGATGATGCGGAGCGTGTTCGTGCCGGAAAGGGTGACGGGCACGAGGTTGCCGTTCGCGTCGGTCAACGGCTGGTAGATGAAGGAGGACCAACCGCCGGTGCCGGGGAAGGCGAAGGTGCCGAGCGTGGCGACGGTCTGTTCGGCCGTGCCCCAACCGGCGGTGACGCGGCCCAGCGTAACATTGGCGGCTCCGGCCGCGCCGGCCATGCGGGCATAGACGTTGTAGGTGCCGGCCGGGAAATTGCGGGTGTAGTTTACCCATTCACCGCCGCCGAACCAGCCGAGCTTGTAGTCCACCGTGGCGGCATCGAGGTGCTTCTTGCGCGGCACGTCGCCGGAGGTCGTGGTGGCCATGCGATCCCCGGCGGTGCGGTAGAGATGGTCGCCGTCTCCGGCGGTGTCGTGGTAGTCGATCTCCTCGATGCCCGCGAGTTCGGCATAGGCACCGGGCGCGGGGTTGTTGAGGTAGGCTCCGCCGCTGTGGTCGTAGTCCTCCGCTTCCCAGAGATAGGCCGGGCTCCAAGTGTCGAAGTTCAGCGTCGTGGAGGTGGAGAGCCCGTTGGCGTCCGTGACCGTGATCGACGCGGTGTAGGTCTGGTTCGAGGCCAGCCCGTTCCACGCGACGTTCCGGGCCGTGTCGGTGCCGGTGATGACGAGCCCGGAGGACACGTTGCTCCCGTTGACCGTCATCTGGATGCCCGCCGGCGCGATGGCGGAGGAACCACTGACGTTGAACGAGATGCCGCCGGTGGGACTGGCGAGGAGAATGTTGCCCGGAAGCACGTTGCTCAAGACCGGCGGCGTGGGGCCGGAGATCTGGTCGAGCACCATGTCGTCGATGAAGGCCGCGCCGCCGCCAGTGTTGGCGGTCTGCTTCAGCACGATCTGGTAGCGGGCGAAGGTCGTTCCGGCGGGCGCGGTGAAGGTCGTGACGGTGTTGGTCACGGTGCCGTTGGCCACATCGACCGCGTTGGTGATGGGCAGTTCATACCACGTATCGGCCTCGAAGGAGGTGCCGTCGTAAAAGGCGGAGCGGTAGAGCGCGAGGATGTTCGACGATGCGTCGCGGAACGTGACCTCGACCCAGACGGTGTTGCCGCTGTCGGGCGCGCCGTCCGTCCCGGCCGTGCCGACCAGGCGGTCGTTGTTCGGCGTGAAGAACCACGCGGTGCCGCTGAAGACCGCTCCGGCTCCCGCTCCGTAGTCCTGATACTGGCCCTGGTAGTTCGGGTCTCCGCTCCAACCCGCATAGACCTTGAAGCTGCTGTTGCCCGTTCGGACCAACGGCGCGGTGCCGATGGCGTAGGGATCCCAGTCGGGCTGGCCCTTGTAGCGGGTCCAACCGGTCGTGCCGGATTCCATGCCGGGATTGTTCAGGACGTTGGCCGCTTCCAGCGCGGGCGCGGCGGCGAACACGGC
>CBFGQE010000547.1:0-2735 GCA_965650815.1 uncultured bacterium | reverse complement strand
CTTGTCGAAGACCATGTCGTTGACCTGGCCCTTGTTCGGCTGGCCGAAGTTCTTGCCCTTGTTGATCTTGGCCCGGGTGGAATTGACGTTGTGCAGCACCGCGTCGCTGTTCTTCACGGTGAAGGTCTGGCCCTTCATCACACCGAGGGCGAAGGGGGTGTATTCGCAGTCGATCTGGTCCAGGACCGGCTTGTCGGCCGGGGCGGTGAAGGTCTTGCCGTCGATGCCCGTGCCGGACTTGAGATAGACGAACACGTCGGCCAAGCCGTTGTCCGCGCCGACCACATACTGGCGGGCCGTGATGTTCAGCTTCTCCGGCTTCCCGCACACGATGTCCTTGGCCACGGCCGGTGGCGGCGGGGTGCCCTTGAGAGTGATCTTGCCGGTGATTTCAGCGGCGAAAACAGACTGGGTCGCGACGGTGGCGACGGCCAGCCCCAACCAAGTGGAGATCTTCTTCATGATTCGGATTTCGGTTAACAGCTCGCAGAACCTAGCGAAGCCAATCGACCCCGCAAGTCCTTTGTGAAAATTTTCACAAGCGCGACTGAGGCATTGGACTGGCCCGGTTTTCGGTTCATTCGACGTGATTCCCGGGTTTCACCCGATCGGGTGGGCCGAGGCGGCGCCAAGGACGCGCGCGGGCAACTTCCCTTCGCTCCGGCTTCGTGCTTGGATGCGGCGCGATGTTGGAACTGCCCTCTGCGATCCGGCCCGATGGGCGAGTGCATGTCCGGTCCCGGGGGCGACGCCTGCTCTTTTTCGGGGGCTGCGACTACTTCCGTCTCTCCAGCCATCCGGCCGTGCTCGAAGCGGCGGCGCAGACGCTGGCTTTGGGCGGGCTGAACGTGGCCGCTTCGCGCATGACCACGGGCAACCACCCGGTCTATGAGCGGCTGGAACGGAGCTTGGCCCGCCATTTCCGGGCCGAAACCGCCGTTCTCGCCTCCTCCGGCTACGCCACGGCGTTGCTGGTGGCCCAAGCCTTGGCCGGAAGCGTCACCCACGTGCTGCTCGACGAGAAGGCCCATGGCTGTCTCCGCGACGCCGCTCAATGGCTGAACCTGCCCACGCACCTCTTCCGGCACCGCGACGCGGAGGATCTGCAGACGCGCCTCGCCCAACTACCTACCACCGCGCAACCGCTGGTGGCCACGGACGGGATGTTCGCGGCGGATGGTGCCCTCGCCCCGTTGCGGGAACTGCAAGCCGTGTTGCCGAAGAACGCCTGGCTCTGGATCGACGATTCCCACGGAGCCGGGGCTCTGGGGAACCACGGCCGGGGAACCTTGGAAGAGCTGGGATTCGTCCCGGTTGGATCGTCTCGCCGCCTGGTCCGCACGCTGACTTTGAGCAAGGCACTGGGCTGCTACGGCGGCGCGGTGCTCTGCTCCCGCCCGTTGCGGAATCGAATCGTGGAGCGGAGCCGCTGCTTCACCGGCAACACCCCCCTGCCTCCGCTCTGCGCCGCCGCCGCACTCACGGCCATCGATCTGTTGCGCCGCGACAAGACCCTGCGCCGTCGGCTGCGGGACAACACCGCGCGGCTGCGGTCCGCTCTGGCGGCCGAAGGCTGGCCCGTGGCGGACTCGCCGTCCCCCGTTCTGGCCCTGACCACAAACTCCGTGTCCGCCACGGAAAGGCTCCGGCGGCGGATGCTCAAGGCAGGGATTTTCCCCAGCTTCATCCGTTATCCCGGCGGCCCACGGGGAGGCTTTCTGCGCCTGGCCGTTTCCAGCGAACACCGTGCGGAGGAGATTGATCGACTCGTCCACAGCCTGCGCCGGGACTGAGCTACGGCGCCGGAGATTTCCCCCCTTGCCTCCGACAGGACGCGCTCCCAAGATTTCGCATGGCAGCGACCTCGAAAGCGAACGCAGTTGATTCCGACTTCTACCTGAACGCCGACGCGTTCTTCCCCGCCCACCGGGCCACCGCCCTGACCTACGACGACGTCACGCTGGCCACGCAGTATTCCGAAGTCCTTCCGCGCGACACCCAGCTCGATACCAGGCTCGCCGAGGGCCTGGAGCTGAACATTCCCGTCATCTCGGCCGACATGGACACCGTCACCGAGTCCCGCATGGCCATCGCCATGGCGTTGAACGGCGCGCTCGGCCTCATCCACTACAACATGCCGGAGCGGGAGCAGCTCTCCGAGGTCAGCCGCGTGAAGAACCACGTCCACGGCCTGATCCAGGACCCGATCAAGGTCTCGCCCGACCAGCTGCTCGGCGACGTGCTGGAGATGGTGGAGAAGCGCAAATTCGAGTTCCGCACGTTCCCGGTGGTGGATGAGCAGGGCAAGCTGCTCGGCTTGTTGCCCGGCCACGTGGTCAAGGCCCGCTACGCCAAACGGAAGGTCGCCGAAGCGCTCACCCCACGCGATCAGATCCACACCATCCGCAAGAAAGACCTCGGCTCCAGCCCCATTGCCAAAGCGGACAAGTTCTTCACCGACCACCCTGGCATCCACAAGCTGCTGGTCGTCGATGACCAGGACCGGCTGCACGGGCTCTTCACGATGAGCGACGTGGAGCGGATCACCCAGGAGAAGCGCGCCCAGTTCAAGCCGGCGCGCGATTCGAAGTTCCGTCTGCTCTGCGGCGCCGCCCTTTCCGCCACCCGCAACGCCTTCGGTGAACTCGACCGCGACCGCATCCTCGCGCATCTCGGCGGACTGGTGGAACGCGGCGTCGATGTCGTGGCCGTCTCCACCGCGCACGGGTTCACCA
>CBFGQE010000546.1:0-2736 GCA_965650815.1 uncultured bacterium | reverse complement strand
AAACCACCACCACACCGCTCCAGGCGCTGGTGCTGCTGAACGACCCGCAGTTTGTCGAAGCCTCGCGGGTCTTGGCCGAACGGCTGTTGAAAGCCCATCCCACGGACGTCGATGCGCGGGGGCGGGAGGCGTTCTTGGCATTGGTTGGCCGGAAACCAGATGCGAGGGAGGCGTCCATTCTACGACAGCTTTTCTCGGAACAGCGCGACCTCTACAGCCGTGAGGCGGAAGCCGCCGCCAAGCTGCTGAAAGTGGGCGATTCGGTTGCCGACGCCTCTTTGCCGTCCGCAGAATTTGCCGCGACCACGGTGCTGGTCAGCGCGGTGATGAACTTCGACGAATTCGTGATGAAACGGTGATGCCCATGAACTCCCACATCTGCACCGGACCATTGCCCGCCGCTGGATTGTCGCGGCGCGCGTTTCTCAACCGCTTCGGGCTCGGGCTCGGCGGCATGGCACTCGCCGGGATGATGAATCCAGCCCATCTGATGGCGTCGCCGGCGGCCCGTGACTTGGGCATCTTGGCTGGCCAGCTCCACCATCCGGCCAAGGCGAAGCGTGTCATCTACCTCTTCATGGCCGGCGGGCCGTCGCAGTTGGAGACTTTCGACTACAAGCCGATGCTGACGAAGCACCACGGCGAGCAGTTGCCGGACAGCGTCCGCATGGGCCAGCGGTTGACGGGCATGTCGGGCAACCAGGCTTCCTTGCCGATGGCGCGGTCGATCTTCGGGTTCAACCAGCACGGCCAGAACGGCACATGGGTGAGCGAACTGCTACCGCACACGGCCAAGGTGGTGGACGATCTCTGCATTGTCCGCTCGATGTTCACCGAGGCCATCAACCACGACCCGGCCATCACTTTTTTCCAGACCGGCTCGCAGATTTCCGGTCGGCCCAGCATGGGCGCGTGGGTCCACTACGGTTTGGGCAGCGACAATGAGAACCTCCCGGCGTTCGTCGTCTTGATCACGCCGGGCAAGGTCGATCAACCGCTCTATTCCCGTCTCTGGGGCAGTGGGTTCCTGCCGTCGCGGCATCAGGGAGTGCAGTTCCGTTCGGGCAAGGAGTCGGTCCTCTACCTGAACAATCCCGACGGCGTTTCGCCCGAAGGTCGGCGCCTGTTGCTGGATCGGGTGCGGGAACTCAACGCCCACGCTGCCGATCGGTTAGGCGACACCGAGATCGACACCCGCATCGCCCAATACGAGATGTCCTACCGGATGCAGACCAGCGTGCCGGACGTGATGGATCTCGCCGGCGAATCCGAAAGCACCTTCGACCTCTACGGGCCGGACGCGAAGAAGCCCGGCACCTTCGCCGCCAATTGCCTTCTCGCCCGCAAACTGGCGGAGAACGGCGTGAAGTTCATCCAGCTCTATCATCAGGGCTGGGATCAACACGGCGGCTTGCCCGGCGGCATCAAGACCCAGTGCCGCGAGACCGACCAGGCCAGCGCGGCGCTGATCACCGACCTGAAACAGCGCGGGATGTTGGACGACACCCTGGTCGTGTGGGGCGGGGAATTCGGCCGGACGAACTATTCGCAGGGCAAGCTGACGGCCACCGATTACGGCCGCGACCATCATCCGCGCTGCTTCTCCATCTGGATGGCTGGCGGCGGAGTGAAGCCGGGAGTGGTCCACGGCGCGACCGACGAGTTTGGCTACAACGTGGTCAGCGACGGCGTTCATGTGCACGACTTCCACGCCACGATGCTGCATCTGCTGGGCGTGGACCACGAACGGCTGACCTACTTCTTCCAGGGCCGCCGCTTTCGGCTGACCGACGTGCATGGGAAGGTGGTCAAGGCGGTGTTGGCGTAGGAGAAGAAACGACGAACGTCCAACCTTGAACGTCGAAGGCGGCGCGGCCATTCGCCGCATTCATGCGGTCCAGCGTCCCGGTTCATCGACTTATCAGCGGGCAGCTCCGGGGCGATGAGCGCAGGTTGTTTCGCCGGGCGGGACTGGAATTCCGCTTTTCCCACCGGCCCCCGGCGGATAGTCGTCTTGCCACGCATGAGCACCACGACACCTCAGGTTTGGGAACGGTTCCAAAAGCACTACCGCGAGTTTCCCTCCGCCGGTCTTTCCATCGACATCAGCCGCGTGGATTTCCCCGACACCTTTTTCGCCTCGATGCAGCCCGCCATCGCCAAGGCCTTCGCCGCCATGGCCGAGCTGGAGAAAGGCGCCATCGCCAATCCCGACGAGAAGCGCATGGTCGGCCATTACTGGCTGCGCGACGCGGCTCTCGCCCCGACAAAAGAGATCGCCGCCGAGATCGAAGGCACTTTGAAGGACATCGAAGCCTTCACCGCCTCCGTCCATGCGGGCGCGATCAAAGGCGCTACGGGCAACTTCAAGAACGTTCTCGTCATCGGCATCGGCGGTTCCGCGCTCGGACCGCAGTTCGTGGCCAATGCGCTGGGCCATCCGAAGACGGACAAGATGGGCGTCTTCTTCTTCGACAACACCGACCCCGACGGCATCGACAAAACCCTCGCCCGCCTCGAAGGCCAGCTCGGTGCGACGCTCGCGGTGGTCATCTCCAAGTCCGGCGGCACCCCTGAAACCCGCAACGGCATGCTGGAAGCCAAGGCCGCTTACGAGAAGGCGGGCCTGGACTTCGGCAAACACGCTGTCGCCGTCACCGGCATGGGCAGTGCCATGCACAAGTTCGCCACGGCCGGAAACTGGCTGAAGAGCTTCCCCATGTGGGACTGGGTCGG
>CBFGQE010000545.1:0-2742 GCA_965650815.1 uncultured bacterium | reverse complement strand
CGAACACCCTCGCTTTCACCGTGGATGGCTCCGACAGCATCGCGCTGATGGCGGTGCTGGATATGGAAAGCATCTGCGCTTCCAGCGGTTCGGCCTGTTCGGCGGGCAGCTTGGAACCCTCGCACGTCATGTTGGCGATGGGCGCAAGCCCGGCGCAGGCGAATGCGCTGGTCCGCTTTTCCCTCGGCCGCGACACGACGGAAGACGAGGTCGCAACGGTCTGTGCGGCGTTGCCGAAGCTCCTCGCCCAGGTGCGGGGTTTGGGTTGAATGAGCTTTCCGTGCCTCGTTCTTGAAAAAAAACCTGTTCCTTCTCCCGGCTGGTCGTTGAATCTCGACCGGCATTCCTGCGTCCAGCTACGACTTAAAAATATGCGCGTTCCGACCCGCCATTTCCTCCTTCGCCCGTTGTTGTTCACCGGCCTCGCCGGCCTGACCCTGACCGTCTCCGCCCAGCAGTATCGCCTGCTCCAGGACGATTTCCCGTTCCAGAAAGCCTCCGTCGGCACCCGCATGGTGGACAAGCAGTCCACGGACAAGGCGTCGAAGGGCGTGGCGTTCCACGTCGGCAACAACGCCACGATGAGCTTCGACGAGGATTTGCTGCGCTGGCAGGGCGCGTGGGTCGGCGGGTTCATCAGCAGCCGGGGCGTCACCTTTGACGGCTCCCACGGCGGCCATCCCGAGATCGTGGGCACCCAGAAGCTCGGCACGCCGATGCTGCCTGCCTGGGCCGACCAGGACGGCGAGTTCAAGGACACCCGCCCCGAGCCGTTCGGCCCGATGAACAAGGACATCGCCACCTTCGGCGGCATCTACGTCGTGGGCGACAAGTCGGTGGTGCTGGTCAACGTCGGCGCGACCAAGATCTTCCAGCAGCCCGGCACCGAACTGGTGGACGGCGAGGTGGTCTTCACCCAGACGCTGAAGATCGCGCCGCCCAAGGGCTTTTTCTCTTCCAAGACCAAGCAGACCGTTTCCACCCTGCTCGCCGAAGTGGCCGGCGCTTCCGGCACTAGCCAGGGCTCGTCCGCCACGTTGACGGCCCCGGATGGCAGCGTCACGGCGGCCGCGCTCTCCGGCGCACCGGCCGGAGTGACCCTGGAAGTCAGCGGCGGTCGGCTCGTGCTGAAGATCGCCAAGGGCACCAAGGCCGCCACCTTCGAAGTGGCCCTCTGGTCCGGCGACAAGGCCAAGCAAGGCGTCGTCGCCAAAGCGGCCGCGAACGCCGTCAGCATGGTCGATCCCTTGAAGCCCGAGGCCAATCGCTGGCCCGAAGCGATCACGCTCTCCGGCAAGGTCGGCTCCAGCGAGACGCCCGACGGCGCCTTCACCACGGACACCATTCCCGTGCCGATGGACAATCCCTGGAAGCGCCGCGTGCGTTCCGGCGGTTTCGACTTCTTCGCCGACGGCACCTCCGCCGCCGTTTCCACCTGGGATGGCGACGTCTGGATCGTGACCGGCATCGACGCCGAACTGAAGAACCTGAAGTGGACCCGCTACGCCTCCGGCCTCTTCGAGCCGCTCGGCGTTAAGATCGTCAAGGATGTCGTCTATGTCTCCGGCCGCAACGGCATCACCCGCCTGCACGACCTGAACAAGGACGGCCAGGCCGACTTCTACGAGTCCTTCAACAACGACCTGACCGCGAGCTGGGGCTTCCACGAGTTCGTCTTCGACCTCCAGACCGACAAGGACGGCAACTTCTACTTCTCCAAGGCGGCGCCCGTGAAGGGTGGCGGCCGCGGCTTCGGCGGCGGCGGCGGCAACGGCGAACTCTCCGCCCACGCCGGCAAACTCCTGAAGGTCTCCAAGGACGGCAAGAAGCTCGAAGTCGTCGCCTCCGGTCTCCGTGCCCCCAACGGCATCGGCGTGAATCCGTGGAACGGCCAGCTCACCACCGGCGACAACGAAGGCACCTGGGTGCCCGCCTGCCCGCTGAACTGGATCCAGCCCGGCGGCTTCAACGGCGTGGAAGACACCGCCGTCAACAAGACCTACGCCGAGCGCGACAAGCCCGCCATGTGGTTCCAGTTCTCCAAGTGGGACAACTCCGGCGGCGGCCAGGTCTGGGTGCCCAACGCCAACTGGGGCCTGCCCAAGGGCGAGCTCATCCACCTCTCCTACGGCCAGTGCGCCATCTACCACATCATGCCCGAGACCGTGAACGGCACCGTCCAGGCGGCCGCCGTGCGTCTCCCGCTCAAGTTCAGCTCCTCCGCCATGCGTGGCCGGTTCAACGAGAAGGACGGACAGCTCTACGTCCTCGGCCTCAAGGGCTGGCAGACCACCGCCGTGCAGGACTCCGGCTTCGAGCGCGTCCGCTACACCGGCAAACCCCGCTACTCCGTCGATGCCGTTTCCGTGACCAAGGACGGCGTGAAGTTCCGCTTCACCCAGCCGCTGGACGCCAAGGAAGCGGCCGACGTGGACAACTTCGCCGTCGAGCGCTGGAACTACGCGGTGAAATACACCGAGGACAAGTCCGTCGGCGGCAAGATCCAACCCTCCGGCACCGGCAACAAGCTGAACTACGGCGGCTGGGACGTGACCACGACTGATCCGGCCAAGATCGGCCACGACAAGCTGGAAGTCGCCAGCACCGAACTCTCGGCCGACGGCAAGACCCTCACCCTCCGCTTCGCCGACTGGAAGCCCGCCCACCAGGTCCTGACCAAGTTCCTGCTCAAGGCGAAGGACGGAAAAGAGATCGAACAGGAAGTCCTCCAGACCATCCACA
>CBFGQE010000544.1:0-2743 GCA_965650815.1 uncultured bacterium | reverse complement strand
TCGGCAGAATAAAAAAGTCGCCACCCGCCGCCGGGACTGGCAAACCAACCGGCTCACGCCGGAGACCGGCGGAACCAAGCTAACGGATGAAGAACAAGCTCAGACTCGGCCTGCCCAAGGGCAGCCTGCAGGACGCCACCATCGAGAAGATGGCCAAGGCGGGCTTCAACGTGCAGGTCAGCAGCCGCTCCTACGTGCCCTACGTCGATGACGAAGAACTCGAGATCCGCCTGATCCGCGCCCAAGAGATCAGCCGCTACGTCGAGCATGGCTATCTGGACGCCGGCATCACCGGCCACGACTGGATCGTCGAGAACGGTTCCAAGGTCCACGAGGTCGCCGAATACATCTTCAGCAAGATTTCCCGCCAACCCACCCGTTGGGTCTTGGCCGTCCCGGAGGAGTCCAAGATCAAGTCGGTCAAGGACCTCGCCGGGAAACGCATCGCCACGGAAGTGGTCAACCTGACCAAACGCTGGCTGAAAAAGAACAAGGTCAAGGCCGAGGTCGAGTTTTCCTGGGGCGCCACCGAGGTGAAGGCCCACGAGCTGGTGGATGCCATCGTCGAAGTGACCGAAACCGGTTCCTCCCTGCGCGCCAACAAGCTCCGCATCGTCGAGACCCTCCTGACCTCGACCCCGCGCCTCGTGGCCAACCACGATTCGTGGAAGGACAAGTGGAAGCGGACCAAGATCGAGACCCTCGACCTGCTCCTCCGGGGCGCGATGGAGGCGGAATCCAAGGTGGGCCTGAAGATGAACATCAAGCAGGACAACCTGCCAAAGTTGTTGCAAAGCCTCCCCGCATTGCGTAATCCAACCGTCTCGAATTTGAGCCAACCCGGTTGGATCGCGGTGGAAACCATCATCGACGAGCACATCGTTCGCGAGATCGTCCCGCTGCTCAAGGCCGCCGGAGCCGAAGGCATCATCGAATATCCGTTGAACAAAGTCGTTTACTGACGCAGGAAACAAAACCGTATGGGTTCACTGAAGAAACGCCGGAAGGCCAAGATCAACCGCCACAAGCGCCGCAAGAAGCTCCGTCTGAACCGGCACAAGAAGCGCACCTGGCAGAAGTAACGTCGGCCCGGCCGTTCGTCCCAGTTTTCAACCTCGAAGCAGCCCGCACTTTGCGGGCTGCTTTTCTTTGGGCACTGTCCCCGGCGAGAACATGCGCGCAGCCCAGCCCCATCCACCATCGACCGGCGTCGCCCCACGATCGATCCGGCTCCCCGTCGTTCTGCTGGTCCTGCTCGGCGCGACCCTGCTGGTGGGCTGCGCCTCCCGGCGGGCCGGGGCGCCGCCGAACGATCCCGGCCGGCTTTCCCCCGCCGAAACGGAGCGGCGAGCCGAGGCTTTCGCACGCTTCGCCGCCGGCGTCAGCCATGACCTGAACAACCAGCCCCGGTCCGCGCTGGAGGAGTTCGAGCGTTCGGTCGTGTTGGACCCCGGCAACGAGACGCTCCTCCAGGAGCTGGCCGCCCGCTACGTGCAGCTCGGCGAGAACGAAAAAGCCATTGCCATTCTCGCCCAGGCTTCCCGGTCTCCCGACGCCTCGGCGGAAACCCTCGCCCTCTACGGCCGCACGGCGCTGCTGGTGGGCCAGACCAACCAAGCCATCACCGCCTGCGAGGCGGCCATCGCCAAGGACCCGCTCTCGCTCGATCCCTACCAGACCCTGGCCGAAGTGCATTACCGGCTGGGGCAGCACACGAATTCCCTGGCGGTGATCCATCGCGCCGCTGCGGAGATCGACGCCGCGCCGCCCCGCTTCCTTGTCGGCACGGCGGATCTCTATGCGAAGTTCCTCACGCTTTACCCGGAGTTTTCCGACGAGATCCGTCCCAGGATGCGGAGTCTCCTGGAGGCGGCCCTGGCGGCCGGTCCCGACAATCTCCTCCTCCTGAGCCAGATCGCCGGCCACTACACCGGCCTCGGCGAGGTCGCCAAGGCCATGTCGATCTACGAGCAGATGGTCGGCGGACTCGGCAACATCCCCCTGCTCCGCGACGCCGCGCTGGAGAAACTGGCGAACTACTACCTCGGGCACGGCGAGTTCGAGAAGGCCGAGGCGCACCTCGAGGCCATCGTGCGGGACAATCCCACCCAGTTCCCCCAGGCCTACTATTTCCTCGGGTCCATCGCCGCCAAGAGCGGCCGCTTCGAGAAGGCCGAGGAGCATCTGGAGCGCTTCATGGTGCTGAACCCCGGCTTCGAGCCCGCCTACTACGAGCTGGCCCGCGCCCAAGTCGCCCGGGACCAGCCCCTCGAAGCGCTGGAGACCTTACAGCGGGCCCGGGCCCGCTTCTCCACGAGCTTCCCCGGCGAATTCCTCGCCGCCTTGGCCCACGGCCAGTTGGAGGACCACACCAACGCCGTGTCCCGCATGGTCTCCGCCGAAATCATCGCCCGCGGCTCCAATCCCTCGCTCCTGACCGCCCAGTTCTACTTCCAGCTCGGCGCCATGCAGGAACGGGCCAGGCAGTTCGAGGACTCGGAACGATCCTTCCGCAGATCGCTGGAGATCGAGCCCGATTCCGCCGAGACCCTGAACTACCTCGGCTACATGTGGGCCGACCGGGGCGAGAACCTCGAAGAGGCCCGCGCCATGATCGAGAAGGCGCTCCGTCTCGAACCCGACAACGCCGCCTACCTCGACAGCCTCGCCTGGGTGCTCCACCGCCTGGGACGCCACGACGAGGCCCTGCCAGCCATGCGCCGTTCCATCGAGCTGTCCGACG
>CBFGQE010000543.1:0-2753 GCA_965650815.1 uncultured bacterium | reverse complement strand
GCCGATGGTGGCGCTGTTCGCGCTGTCCGTGGTGGTCTTCAAACGGCTTGGCGCGGAATTCATCCCGCAACTGGAGGAAGGAGCCATAGTGCTCCAGATGATCCGGAGCGGCAGCGCGGGCCTTGGTGCTTCGCTGGAACTCCAGAAGCAAAGCGAAAGCATCCTGTTGAAGGAGTTTCCCGAGATCCGCGAAGTCTATTCCCGCATCGGCACGGCGGAGATCGCCCTTGATCCGATGGGGCCGAACACGGCCGACACGTTCTTCCTGCTGCATCCCCGCGAACGGTGGCGCGAGATCAACGGCCGTCGCATCACCCGGCCCGAGCTGGCGCAGTTGATGGAGGAGACGCTGGTCCCGCGTGTTCCCGGCCAGAACTACGAACGCAGCCAGCCGATCCAGCTTCGCTTCAACGAAATCATGGCGGGCGCGCGGGCCGACCTCGTGTGCAAGGTCTTCGGCGACGACTACGAAGCCATCGAGAGGCTGGCGGGTGAAGTGCGCGAGGTGCTGCTCAAGATTCCCGGCAACGGCGATCCGCCGCTGGAAGGCGCGGGCCGCACTCCGATGCTGGAGATCACCCCCGACCGCGACGCGCTGCGCCGTTACGCGCTGCACGCCGACGACGTGAACCGTGTGGTGGAAACCGCGCTCGGCGGGGCCGAAGTCGGCACAATGGTTGAAGGCAACCGGCGCTTCCCCATCTTGGTGCGGGTGGCCGAATCGCTGCGCGAAGATCCCAACGCCATGAAGCGCCTGCCGGTCGGCACCGACAACGGCGGGCTGCTCACGCTCGGCCAGGTGGCCACCATCACGAACGTCATGGCCGTGACCACCATCGCCCGCGAGAACGCCCAGCGCCGCATCGCCATCCTCATCAACGTCGAGGGCCGTGACACCGGCGGCTTCGTCCAGGAAGCCACACGCGCCATCCGTGAGAAGGTCGTTTTCCCGTCCGGTTATTACTTCGAGTTCGGCGGGCAGTTTGAAAACTACCTCGAAGCCAAACGTCGCCTGACCATCGTGGTGCCGCTCGCGCTGGCCATCATCTTTGTGCTGATCTACCTTAGCTTCGGTTCACTGCGGCAGGCGGCGTTGATCTATGTCTGCGTGCCGTTGGCCGTGACTGGCGGCGTGTTCGCGCTGTGGCTGCGGGGGATGCCCTTCACCATCAGCGCGGGCGTTGGGTTCATCGCCCTAAGCGGCATCGCCGTGCTGAACGGCATCATGCTAATCAGCTACATCAACCAACTGCGGGCGGGCGGGAAGAACCTCCGCGACGCCGTGGTGGAAGGCACGCTCACCCGCCTGCGTCCGAAGCTCATGACCGCGCTCGTGGCGTCGCTTGGCTTCGTCCCAATGGCCATCGCCACCGGCGCGGGCGCGGAGGTCCAGCGCCCGTTGGCCACCGTCGTCATCGGCGGCATCATCACCTCGACTTTCCTCACGCTGCTCGTGTTGCCCGTGCTCTACGAGTGGATCGAGCGAAAACAAAAACCAACGGATGGAGGTTCTGAGAAATCGTCTTCGGATGAAGGCGGTCCTGCTCCGGAAATCCCGTCCGCGACACATTCCTGAAGAACATCATGAAGACCCCGTTCCGCATCCTCACCGTGGCCGTTGCTCTCTGCGCCGGTCTTGTCTCTGCCACCGCCGCCGAGTCGAAGGTCGAAGGCGGCCCGAAAGGCGGGCGCATCCTCGAAAAGACCAGCCCCAAGGCCGAATTCTTCGTCGAGAAGGACCACTCCGTCACCATCGCCTTCTATGATGACAAGCTGAAGCCCGTCGCCGCCGCCGACCAGAACGTGACCGTCATCGCCGACGTGAAGGGCAAGAAGAGCACGTTGGAGTTCGAGAAGAAGGGCGACACCTTGGTCAGCAAGACCAAGCTGCCCGAAGGCGACGGCTACAACCTCGTCGTGCAGTTCAAGCAGACCGCCGAAGCCAAGCCGCAGAACTTCCGTTTCAAACTGGAAACCCACACCTGCGGAGGGTGCCAGCGAGCGGAGTATTCATGCACTTGCGACGAGTGAGGTCATGAGCGATTTCCACAGGCCTAGTGCATCACTCCGTTTGAGTTCCATTTCAGCCTATCGGTTACGCTCGTCAGCGAGTAGAGAAGCTATCTACCCCCTCCTCCGACCGGCGGTTTCTTCCTGCCTGCGGCGGAAGCCCCGCCCGTCGTCCTCGCCCTTGGATTGGCCTTTCCGTCCTGCGAGGCGGCACGGACGGAGTTCGCTCCGGCTGGGCTGGCGACCCCCTCCTCCCACCGCTCTGGCCCGCCTCCGACGAACATCCGCCGACCGCTTCTCAGATCGAAAGGTGTGGACGCACGGACGCTTCTTGCGCCGTGTGAAAAAGGAGGAACGGAAGGGGCTGCGCCCCTCGCAGCCGTCAAGCCGTGTCCCCGGTCTTCCGCGCTTCGCTTGTGCAGACCGGGTGATCCCCCTCGGCTTGACCGCGCACACCCCGCTTAAGGATTGGCTGGTATGGATTGCGTTGGAGCAATCCTTCTTCAAAAGAAGAGCCGAGGTTCAGCCGAAGATCCTCTTCCAGATGGACTGCTTCTTCTGCGCCTGCAACTCCTCGAAGAGCCGTTTGTTCTGCCGCCGGATCTTGAGCATGGTCTCTTCGAGAGCTTTGATCTGGTCCAGTGGACCAGACCCCTTCTCGCTCCCCTGATGGGTCAAGAGCAGCATCGCCTTGCTGTGCTGGTCTTGAGCCTTCTCAAGGCTCGTGCGGAGCTGTTCAATCT
>CBFGQE010000542.1:0-2753 GCA_965650815.1 uncultured bacterium | reverse complement strand
TCGGCCCCCGCGCCGGCGACCTCATCGCCGAAGCCGCCGTGGCCATGGCCTTCAAGGCCTCCGCCGAAGACCTCGCGCTCGCATCCCACGCGCATCCCACCTTGGCCGAAGTGATCAAGGAAGCCGCCTTGGCCGTAGATGGCCGGGCGCTGCATATCTGAAGCCCGGCCACGTTCGCCAAGCCGTGCTCGCGATCAGCGCCGACCGCAGGCGGCGCGAAGGCACGGACAAAACGGTTTCGCAGCCATTGCCCCCTGCGGGCTTGTCGGCGCGGGCAGGCAAGACTTCACTCGTGGGAACGAGGACATTCACGTTTTATGAAACACTTGTTCATCATGGCGGTCTTGGCGCTGTTTATCGGCGGGTGCGAGTTCCGGGGCTCCGTCAAGGTTGGCGCAGGAGGACCGAGAACGCTGGAATCACGGGGCGTAACCTTTCTGGTGCCCTGGGAAACCAGTTCCACGCAGGACGGGGACTTCGGCTTCAAGTTCGATGGAGAAACCCTCCAAGCGGAAACCAAAGGGGACATTCTCCACGTGGGCGGGCGGAGCTACGGCCCGGTCCAACGTGGCGATGTCGTGGATCTGACCTCGGCCAAAAAGGTCGTGATCAACGGCGTGGAGAAGACGCCTCAAACATCCGCTCCGGAGTAATCCCACGATCGCTTTTGCCGCAGCTCCCATTGAAGGCATGAGAGAGCTGCGGCCAGAGCCGTGAGCGTGGAAAGCAAACCATGCCAAGGTATCGGGTCACTGTTCACGGGCAAAACTTCCGGCTAAACCTTGAGGGGCGTTGGGAGAAGTTTGGCTTCTACGTCCAACGCTTCGTCGATGCTCCGGACCCCTTGTTGGCCGAGCATACGGCGTTGGAGGAGTTCCGGCAGAGCTCCAGGCATCGGGACCTGATGGCTGAGGCGCTCAATTCCGAGGACGATCCCCCTTCACTCTCGGGCGAGGATATTGAAGAAGTGGTTCCCGACACGGAAAACGGTCCGCCAAATCCCGGATTGGTCTTTTTCAGGGAGTCGGACGAACTCTCCGCCAAAGAGCCCCCACCGATGAAACCCTTCCGTTCCATTCGCCGCGAAATCCTCATCGTGTTGGTCGGGTTGGGGATGGCCATTTGGTTTGTCTTCTTCTCGGGCCGGGTTTTCCACAGCCACGCCGCCAACGCCGCCAACCGGTCCGCCCTCGTGCAGCTCCATCAAGCCATCGAATTGGGCGCAGCGGCGGACGAAGTCCGGGAATTGTTCAAGCGCCTCGCCACGCCCCAACTGGAACTGCACGACGAACGAGCGACCGATTGGAAGATCCGGATGCCGATGGAGTTTGGCGCAACGGACTGGCAGCTCCTGCTGGCCTTCCAGGAAAACAAGGTTGCCCGCGTCCGCCTGGTGACGACGGATGGCCCGCCTCCCAAAGACGGTCCACCGGACAAGATCAAACCGTAGCCCTCTTCAGTTGCCATGCCAGACACCCAGTTCAACAACGCGATCCTGCCCGAGTTCCTAGGCAACCGCGCCTACGTTTCGAGTTCCGGCCAAGAGTTCGCGCTTCCGGCCGATGCGGCGTTGGACTACCTGCGCTGGGCCCAAGAACGGGAAATTGAGGTGCTAGGAGTCGATGTCTGGCGTCCAACAATTCCTGGTCCGACAGCCCTTCCTGGAGTTGGATGCGATGGCGGCGCCGCAGCGTGCATTGCCGCCATTCCTCAAATCGTCGCCGAATTGGGCCGCGACATCGTGTTCAACATCTGGACCAGAGATTGATCGTCCGCCTCACTTCCCCGCCGCGTAGTCCTCCCACAGCCGGTCGATCTCATCTTTGGTCAGCGCGCCGTCGGCGGTCACGAAGCGGTAGCGGCTCACGTAGGGTTCGCCGGGTTTGATCTCCATCTCGCCGAGCTGCTGCGGGGCGTAGCAGAAGAACGGCTCCGTGGGATGCAGCCGCATGGGCTGGGGAAAGCGGAAGTTCGACGGATGGCAGAGCACGGCCGTGCCGACCACGCCGCCGTCCAGCGGGCCGCCGATCCAGGCCCACTTGGCGCGGGTTTCGTTGATCTTCAGCCGGTCGGTGTCGCCGTTCGCGGTCAGGTAGAGGCCGTTGGTCTTGCCGTTCCAGGCCCATTTCCCGCGAAAACCGAGGCCGCCGTAGTGATACTTGGGCAGCTTGAGCGGCGAGGCGGTGGCGCAGGTCTGGGTGGAGACGAGGTCGATGACGAAGAGCTTCTTCGGCTGCTCGACCACCGAAGCGCGGATCTCCCAGGTCTCGTGGAGCACGGTCTTCGGCTCCGGTGCGAGCAGGTCCACGAACCGGTGGCGCGCGATCAATCCCGCGCCTTGCGCGTCGCTCCAGACCTTGTCCACGGCCACGAACTCCACGCGGCCCTTCTTGTCGCCCATGTTCCAGAAGTCCGGCGCGCGGCCCTCGAACTCGGTCTTGGTCCACGGGGCCCAGATGCCGTGGTGGTGGACGTGGTTCGCCGGGAAGTCGTCCGTCACCGTCTTGCCGGCGGGGGTGAGCACCGGATGGATGTAGCCGCCGCGGGCGAAGTCCTTCCGGATGTCGGCGCGCGGCAATTCGCCCGGCTCGGCCTGGTAGCGGAACATCTCGCGGTCTCCGGCGCGGAAAACGATCTGGGTTCCCTCGCGCCGCGCGGTGACGGCGGGATCGGCGGCCCACGTGGAGGTGGCAGCGAAGACGGCCAGAGCAAGGGCGAAGAAGCGGGGCTGCATGGCGTCATTCGGCCCGCGC
>CBFGQE010000541.1:0-2755 GCA_965650815.1 uncultured bacterium | reverse complement strand
GACATGCAGGCCTCGGTGCCGGAGCTGCAAAAGCGGACCTTCTCCACGCTGGGCACGCGGGCGCAGACGGCCTTGGCCATGTCCACCTCGAAGGGGTTCGGGATGCCGAAGCTGGTGCCGTGTTCGGCGGCGGCCTGGACGGCGTCGATGATCGGGCGGACCGCGTGGCCGAGGATCGCCGGTCCCCAAGTGCCGACGTAGTCGATGTATTCATTGCCATCGACGTCCCAGACCCGCGCACCTTTCGCGCGGTTCACGAAGAACGGTTTCCCGCCGACGGCGCGGAAGGCGCGCACGGGAGAGTTCACCCCGCCGGGGATGTAGTTCAAGGCTTCGGCAAACAGGGCTTCGGATTTGGCAAGAGACCGCATGGGCGAAGGCTAGAACGGAGAGGGGGAAACTAGGAAGAGGTGAACCCGAATTCCGAAATGGGCTGACCTCGGTCGTAGCGCAGGTTTCCCAACCTGCGCGGCGTGGAAATTTTCGGGCGCGTGGCCAGCACGGCACCCTGCCGACTTGGAAGTGCGGCGATACAGCAGGCTTGGAAGCCTGCGCTACGAGACACTGCGCAAACCCCTCTTCGGAGTTCGGGGTGAACCGCTGAAGACGCGGAAAACGCGGATGGCGAATCGGGGCCGGTGCCGACGTAACGCAGCCGTCCCGGCTGCGGGTTCCCGGAGCATCTTGCTCCGAGGGGACTGGCGGCAAGATGCCACCAGAACCCGCCCGCGAGACGCGGGCGCTACATCGATGTGGGCTACTCCCAGCCGAAGAGACGGCCGCCCTGGTAGGTCACGAAGGCGAGGGTCCAGGCGAGCACGGCCATGTAGGTGAACTGGAAGAGGGGCCATTTCCACGAGTTGGTCTCGCGGCGCACGATGGCGATGGTGCTGACGCACTGGAGGGCGAAGACATAGAAGACCATCAACGACACCGCCAACAGCGGCGTGTAGAGCACCGAACCGTCGGGTCGGGTCTGGGCTTTGAGGGTTTCTTCCAGCGTGGGGAAGGCTTCCTCCGAATCGTCGCCGCCGAGGTTGTAAACGGTGGACATGGTGCTGACGAAGACCTCGCGGGCGGCGAAGGAGCCGATGATGCCGATGCCGATCTTCCAGTCGTAGCCCAGCGGCTTGATCAACGGCTCGATGGCCGTGCCCATCCGGCCGGCGAAACTGTGGCGCAGGAGTTCGCCCGCTTCCTGGTTGTTCAGATCGGAGATGGTTTCCGAAAGGGCGATGTCGGCGGCGTTGGTGGAGCCTTCGAGGGTCGCGAGGGTTTCCTCCAGATTGGCGGCGGTGGTGTCGGGGAAAACGGCCTGGGTGGCGGCGACCTTGTCGGCCTCGAATTTCGCGGAGATCGCCGGGCTCTTGGGATAGGTGGCGAGGAACCAGAGGATGATGCTGATGCCGAGAATGACCGTGCCCGCGCGGCGGAGGAAGAGCTTGGAGCGTTCCCACATGTGGCGGAGCACGACGATGGGCACGGGGCGTTTGTAGGGCGGCAGCTCCATGATGAGCAGCGGCGGTTCGCCCTTGAGGATGCTGCGCTTGAAGACCCAGGCCATGGCGAAGGCGCCAAGAATGCCGAGCAGATACATCGCGAGCATCGTCAGGCCCTTCAGGTTGAAGATGCCGAAAGTGACGCTCGGGATGCAGGCTCCGATCAGCAGGGTGTAAACCGGCAACCGCGCGGAGCAGCTCATCAGCGGCGCGACGAGGATCGTGGCCAGGCGGTCCTTCGGGCTCTCGATCGTGCGCGTGGCCATGATGCCGGGAATGGCGCAGGCGAACGAGCTGAGCATGGGGATGAAGCTCTTGCCGTGCAGGCCCACGCGGCTCATCAGGCGGTCCATCAGGAACGCGGCGCGCGCCATGTAGCCGGTGTCTTCCAGCAGGGCGATGAAGAGGAAGAGCAGCAGAATCTGCGGCAGGAAGATGACCACGCCGCCCACGCCGGCGATGACGCCATCGACCATCAGGCTCTGGAAATCTCCCGGCGGAATCATCCCGCCGACCACGCCTTCCAGCCAACCCTGCGCGCCTTCGATCCAACCCATCGGATATTCGGCGAGCCAGAAGATGCTCTCGAACATCAGGAACATGATCCCGACGAAGATGAGCGAGCCCCACCACTTGTGCGTGACGATGCGGTCCACGCGGTCGCTGAAATTCTCGCCCGGCGGCGGCGCTTCGTTGGTCACCGCCTGCTGGATGGCGGCGACGCGGGCGTAGCGGGCCTCGATGGCCACGGTGCGCCAATCGACCCCAGCGGTTTCCAGCCGCTTCCGCGCATCGGTCACGGTCTGGACGATGGCGGCGGAGTAGTGGTCGGCGTTCTTCGCCAGGACCTTTTCGTCGGTCAGGATGAGCAACGCCTCGGCGTCGGCCGAAGTGTGGCGCTGGGGAAACTGCTGCTGGAGCGCCTTGGAAACGGCTGTGATTTCCCGGCCGAAGGCTTCCGGCAATTCGCAGAAGGTCCGGGGCAAGGTGCGTCGCGTGCCAGCGCGGGCGGCGTCACGGATGCGTTTCTTCAGCTCGGGAATGCCCTGGCCTTGGCTGGCGACGAGCGGCAGCACCGGCACACCCAAGGCGCTGGAAAGCTGGTCGGCGTCGATCTCGTGGCCGTTCTCCGCCGCCACGTCCATCATGTTCAGGACGACGAGCGTGGGGTAGCCCAGCTCGATGACCTGGGTGGCGTAGTAGAGGTTGCGCTGGAGATTCGAGGCGTCCACCACCACGACCACGAGCTGCGGCGC
>CBFGQE010000540.1:0-2758 GCA_965650815.1 uncultured bacterium | reverse complement strand
CCCATGTTCGACAACCTGACGCAGAAGCTCCAGAACGCCTTCCGCAACCTGCGCGGCCAGGGGAAGATCTCCGAGAGCAACGTCGCCGATTCCCTCCGCGAGGTCCGCATGGCCCTGCTGGACGCGGACGTGAACTTCAAGGTCGCCAAGGACTTCATTGAACGGGTCAAGACCAAGAGCCTCGGCGAGGAGGTCATCCAGAGCGTCAGCCCCGGCCAGCAGATCGTGAAGATCATCCACGACGAGCTCGTGGAACTGCTCGGTTCGCAGAACGCCGCCCTCACCCTCTCCGGGAACCCCGCCTGCGTGATGATGGTCGGCCTGCACGGCTCGGGCAAAACCACCAGCAGCGCCAAGCTCGCCCGGATGTTGAACAAGCAGGGCAAGGCCCCGCTTCTCGTCGCGGCCGACGTCTATCGGCCCGCCGCGATGGACCAGCTCGCCGCCCTGGCCAAGCAGCTCGATCTCCCCGTCTTCGTCATGAAGGGCGAGACCGACGTGCTCAAGATCGCCGACGCCGCCTTCCAGTTCGCCCGCGAGAACCACCGGCAGACGCTCATCTTCGACACCGCCGGCCGTTTGCAGATCGACGACGTGCTGGTGCAGGAGCTGGTCCGCTTGAAGGCGCGGATCGAGCCGCAGGAAGTGCTGCTCGTGCTCGACGCCGCCACCGGCCAGGAAGCCGTCAACGTCGCCACCCATTTCGACCAGGCGCTTAACGTCACCGGCGCGATCCTCACCAAGCTGGACGGCGACGCCCGCGGCGGTGCGGCCCTCAGCTTGAAGGCTGTCACCGGCAAGCCCATCAAGTTCATGGGCGTCGGCGAAAAGCCGGAGGACTTCGAGCCCTTCCACCCCGAGCGCATGGCCCAGCGCATCCTCGGCATGGGCGACGTCGTCACGCTCGTCGAGAAGGCCGCCGCCGCCATCGAGGAGGACGACGCCAAGCGGATGGAGGAGAAGATGCGGAAAGGGGAGTTCACCCTGGAGGACTTCCTCGAACAGTTCCGCATGATGAAGAAGCTCGGGCCGCTGGAGAACATCCTCGGAATGTTGCCCGGCGGCGGCGAGGCGATGAAGGGCGCGGACCTCGAGAAGGGCCAGCGCGAGATGCGCCGCATGGAGGGCATCATCTGCGCCATGACGCCGAAGGAGCGCCGCAATCCACAGATCCTGAACGCGAAGCGGCGTCAACGCATCGCCAAGGGCAGCGGCGTGCAGGTGTCGGAGGTGAACGGTGTTTTGGCCAAGTTCAACCAGATGCAGCAGATGATGAAGAAGATGGGCAAGATGCAGAAGATGATGGCCAAGATGGGCGGAATGCCGGGCATGGGAGGCATGGGCGGGCTGGGCAAGTTCGGACGCTGACCGGAACCGCCCTTCCAGGGCCGACGCTATCGGCTCTCCACCACCACGGGTAAACTGAGCACAAAACACGCGCCGTCCCGCACGGTGCCGTCCCACTTCAGGTCTCCGCCGAGGCTCCGGCTCAGCCTCCGGCAGAGCGCCAATCCCAGGCCCACGCCCGGCGCGGAATGCGCGGCTTCCGTCGCCGATTTGCTGAACGGCTGGAAGAGCCGCTTGGCTCCGGCTTCGCTGATGCCCTCGCCGTGGTCGCGCACGCGCAGCATCGCGAGCCTCCCTTTCTCCGGCAGCGCTTCCAGATGGATCACGCGCTCGGTGGCCGAGGGCGCGGCGTATTTGCAGGCGTTGTCCACCAGGTTGAAGAGGATCTGTTCCACCGCAGCCACGTCCACCCGCACTTTCGTCGTCGCCGTCATGGTGTCGGCTTCCACCGCGATGCGGAGATCGGCCTGGGCGGCGCGTTGCTCCAGGCGCTCGCGCACGCGTTCGATCAACTGTCCCAGCGTCACTTCCTCCACGCGGCTGCGCGCGCTGCCGCGTTCCAGCTTGGCATAGGCCAGCACGTTCTCGACGAGGTGGCCGAGGCGGTTGGCCTCCGACTTCAAGGTGCCGAGGTAATGCGCTTCCTGCTTCGGATCGCGGACCATCCCGTCGGCCAACATCTCGGAATACATCTTGAAGGTCGTCAGCGGCGTTCGCAGCTCGTGCGTCACGGCGGAGACGAAAGCCGCGCGCCGTTCGCTCAGCGACACGATCCCGTGCAGCAGGAAGGCCACGGCGATGCCCGCGAGCGCGACGCCCGCCCAGGCGACGGCGAGGGTGGATTGGATCGGCGTCCAGGTTTCGACGGCTTCATACGGCACGTCGCCGGCCACGAGCTGCACCGGCAATGCCGCCAAACGCCGCGAACTCGGCGTGGTGGGCAGGGCGGGCGCGGAGCGCAAGTCCGCGTTCGGCAAGAGATCCGCCACCGAGGCCAGGAGCGAGGCACGGATCGTCGGCCAATCCAGCCACACGCCCTGCGTGCGGAAGCCGGTCTCGCTCTCCACGCGGCGGGACAGAAGCAGTTCCCCTTCGATCCACGAGGCGGCCAACCGTCCTACCGTCAGGTTCAGCGTCACCGGGAGCTGGTCGGCGGCCGGGGCCTGGACCTGCTGGGGATAGACCGCGTTGTTGTCGGCGCCCTTCTTGAACGTGTTGCCGTAGGGATTGTTGGCCTGTGCGAGGTTCTGCGCGCGCGCCTTCTGCTCGGCGAAGTTGAACACCTGCTGCACGTCCTCGTTCAGCTTGGGGTTGTTGAAGGCCGGCTTCGAAGCCAGCAACGGCCCGGGCTCGGGCAACGACCAGACGGCTTCGTTGGTGAAGGCGTTGGCCGCGATGCCCGAGACCACGG
>CBFGQE010000539.1:0-2760 GCA_965650815.1 uncultured bacterium | reverse complement strand
GCGCGTTCGGCGACCGGTTCACCATCCTCGGCCTGCCGAAGAACGGCACGATGGCCGAGAAGGTCCATGTGCCAATCGTGCAGCTCGCGCCCAAGCCGACGGCCCTTTCCTGGGAAGCGGCGGCGGCGTTGCCCCTGGCGGCGCTGACCGCGTGGCGGGCGCTCTTTAGCCGCGCACAGCTCCGCGTGGGCGAACGCGTGCTCATCACGGGAATCGGAGCGGGCACGGCGCTCTTCGCGCTCCAGTTCGCTACGGCGGCCGGAGCCGAGGCGTGGGTCACTTCCAGCTCCGCCGACAAGCTGGCCAAGGCGCGGACGCTCGGCGCAAAGGGTGGCGCGAGCTACAAGGAATCCGGTTGGGCCGAGACCTTGTTGAAGGAAACCGGCGGCTTCGACGTGATCGTGGACAGCGCGTCGGGCGCGGGCTTCAACCACCTGATCGATCTGGCGAAACCGGGCGGAAGGATCGTCTTCTTCGGGGCCACGGCCGGGCCGGTGCCGGAGCTGGTGACGCGGAAGGTCTTTTGGAAACAGCTCAGCCTGCTGGGCACCACGATGGGTTCGCCCGACGACTTCAACGGCATGGCCACGACGGTCGAGCGCCACGCGATCCAGCCGGTGATCAGCGACGTTTTTCCGCTGGTCCAGGCGGCCGACGCCTTCGCGCTGATGGCGCGCGGTGGCCAGTTTGGGAAAATCGTGCTGCGCCACGCGTAGGCTTCGGTTCGAGAGCACGTGTCCACCCTGCGAATCATCCAGCTCGGCAAACGTTTCGGCGACGTCGCGGCTTTGGACGGCGTGTCGCTCGACGTGGCGGCGGGCGAATTCCTCGTCGTCTGCGGCCCGAGCGGCAGCGGCAAGAGCACGTTGCTCCGGCTGCTCGCAGGACTGGAAGCGGCGTCGAGCGGGGAGATCCGGTTCGGCGAAGGCCGCTTCGACGTCTTGCCGCCGGAGCGGCGCGAGGTGGCGCTGATCGCGCAGAACCCGGCGCTGCTGCCGCAATTGACGGTGGCGGAGAATCTCGGGATCGGCCTTCGACTTCGGAAGGTTCCCAGCACCGAGGCGAAGCAACGGATCAGTGAAGCCGCTGAACGGCTGGGATTGGTTTCGTTGCTGGAGCGTCGGCCCGCGCAGCTTTCCGGCGGGGAACAACAGCGCGTGGCGCTCGGGCGGGTGCTTGTCAGCCGACCGAGGCTGTTGCTGCTGGACGAACCGCTGTCGCAGCTCGATCCGGAACTGCGGCGCGGGTTGCGGCGCGAGATCCATCGCTTGCAGCGCGAACTGAGGGTGCCCGCGATCCATGTGACGCACGACCAGGACGAGGCGATGGAACTGGCGGACCGGCTGGCGGTGATGCGCGGCGGCCGCTTGGAACAATGCGGAACTCCGGCAGAGCTCCACCGCTCACCGGCCACGCCGTTCGTCGCGGAGTTCCTGGCCACCGCCGGGATCAACCGGTTCCGGGGCCGCATTCAGGCGGACGCGCAGGGCCGCTGGTTCGAGGCGGAAGGATTGCGCTGGGCGATGCCGCAGAGTCTTCCGCCGGATGATCTGGGCGGGACGCGGTGGCTCTATCTGCGGCCGGAAGCCATCCGGGTCTTGCCCCCGGCCAGTTCCGACACCGGCGTGATGGTTCGGCCCGGATTGTTGGACGGCTTGGCGATGGACGGAACCGTCACGCGCGTGGCGCGGCTCGGCTGGGAACAGCGGATCGAATTGTCCGTGGACGGACGAACATTGCTCGTGCGGACCACGGAGACGTGGCCGCTGGAAGCGGGAATGACGGTGCGTTGGACGGTGAACTGGAGCGAGGCGCTCTGGTTCAGCGACGGAAGGGATTGAGCAGGCCTTCGAGCGGGTTTTTCGGCGCGGCGTTGGTCGTGCCGGCCGGGGCGTTGGTGGAGCCGGCGGGCGCATTGGTCACGCCAGCGGCGGGAGCGTTGGTGCCGCCGCCAAAGATGCCGCCCAGCACGCCGCCCACGACGTTGGCTCCGCCCTTGAGGATGCCGCCGGCCGCGCCGGTCACGTCGCCGACGGGGGTGGACTTGAGGACCATGAGGGTGACGACGCCCTTGTCGATGTCGGCCTCGGGCGCGCCGAGCGTGCCCTTCAGTTTCACGAAGTCCTGGATGGGCGCGTATTTCGCGTCTTCGGGCGTGCCGTCGGGCAGGAGGTTCGCCTTTTTGGCCAGCGAACGTCGGAGCTGCAGCTTGACCGGCAGCTCGGGAAGTTTGGAGTCGTTCAACACGTCCGCGATCTGGACCATGCCGGTGACATCCGCGCGGAAGGCCTCGCTCTCCACCGTGACGCCCTTGAGGTCGATGGTGCCGCCGCCGAGCTGGATGTCGCTGTAGATGGCGTTGAGCGGGGACTGGGCGACCTCAGTCAGGCGCAGCGCGGTGCCGATGACGGTGAGCAGCGGCTTCCACTTCGGCGACACGACCTGGATGTTCACGTTGGTCAGGCTGAAGCCGATGTTGCCTTCGAGCGATTTTTTGAGGTTCAGCCCGGTCACGCCCGCGCCCTTGATCCGGGTGTCCACCAGCAAGGAGCCATCGAACTGGCCCTCATAGCCGGGCAGGAACGAATCGACGATGGGCTGGGCGGGCACGCGGTCGAGCTTGGCGTTGAGATCGTAGCGCCAGCCCTTCACGCCGAGGTCGAGATCGGCGGCGGCGGAGACGGGTGCGCCGTTGAGCGTCCAGGAAACCGGCTTCAGCACGACGGTGTTGGAGGTGACGCGGGCGTTCACCACGAGGTT